>CAZFVT010000021.1:0-18046 GCA_964522355.1 uncultured Woeseiaceae bacterium
TTTCGTCATCGACAGCTTCGAGCAGCTGCTCGAGACCTGCTATCGGGACTTCGGCGACGTTTACGCACGAGTCAGGAATCAGCCTGACTACGAAGCGCACGACGTCGTCGACGGCGACGACATCATTACGCGCGGCACTCGTGAGTACTTCCTCGCGAAGCAGCGCGCATAGCTCATAACTACAAACCGGGGAAAACCTCATGCCAGACACGCTTTCCGGCGCCGATCGCGAGCGCCTCGTTGCCACGAACCCGGGCTGGACGCTGGCCGAAGACGGCAAGTCCGTTGCAGCCAGCCTCAAGTTCGCGAATTTCGCCGACGCCTGGGGCTTCATGACCGAGATCGCCATCGTCGCCGACAAGCTTGATCACCACCCCGAGTGGAGCAACGTTTACAACCGGGTCGAGATCACCCTGACCACGCATGACGCGGATGGCCTCACCGTACGTGACCAGGCGCTGGCCGACGCCATCAGCGATGCGCTTGGCCGCCGCGGCCAGGGAAGCTAGAACCATGCACGTCGTCGTCACCGGCGCTGCCGGCGCTCTTGGCCGGGACGTTGTTTCCCTGCTGTCAGAGAGCGGTCACACCGTGACCGGCATCGATGTTGCCGAGTCGGTTGAGTCAGATAGGCTTGCGCTGGGCATTGGCAGCACGGACCTCGGCGATACCGGGCAAACCGTCGCGGCCATCGAGCAGGCGGTTGCCGAAAACGGGCCTATCGACGGGTTGGTCAACGTCGCAGGCGGCTTCGCCTGGGAGACGATTGCTGACGGATCCGCGGACACCTGGGACCGGATGTACGCCATGAACGTGCGCTCTGCGCTGAACGCCTGCCAGTCGGCCTTGCCGCACTTAAGCGCTGCCGCCTCCATCGTGAACATCGGTGCCGGCGCTGCCGCCAACGCCGGGCTGGGCATGGGTGCCTACGCCGCGTCCAAGTCCGGGGTTGCGAACCTCACCCAGGCGCTGGCCGAAGAGCTCAAGGGCAAAGGCATCCGGGTCAACGCGGTGTTGCCGTCGATCATCGATACGCCGGCAAACCGTAAAGACATGCCCGACGCCGACTTTTCGAGCTGGGTGACCGGCGGCGAGCTCGCCCAGGTGATCCGGTTCCTGCTCACGCCTGAAGCCAGTGGCATCACCGGCGCTCAGATTCCGGTGCTTGGGCGCGTCTAGCAGGCTGTTGAAAAAACCATCCATGGGTTTTTCAACGTCGCCAATAGAAAACGCGGTTTCCTATTGTCTCCCATTTTCAATGGCTTGCAGCCATAGAAAATGACGGTACATCCCTGTACCGGTCGCAGCCTGCCGAAAAACTACGTTTCTCAACAGGCTGCTAGTCCGGAAGATCGGTGCCGATCAGCAGGTAGTTGCCGAGCGCTTCGGCGTTGACCCGAGTGTTCGCGAGGATGGCGACGCCCCGGCTGCCGTCGGCCAGGAAACCGACGTAGGCGCGATAGCCGTTTGCCGTACCGAACTGCGACCGATCGTCGAAGCCTTCGGACTTGTGCCAGGCGAGGCCGATCGTGCCGATCGAGTTGTGAATTTCATGGGTCAGGCGAAGAGCGTCAGCCATCGGCGTCGTCTCGGGCTGCATGTTGGCGCGGAGCCAGAGAGTAAGGTCGTGAAGCGTGGAGAACATTGATCCTGCCGCGCGAAACACGCCCTGATCGAAGGCCACCGCCGGTTCACCTTCCTGCGTATAACCCGTAGCCAGTCGTTCGCGCTGCCCGGCGCTCAGCGACAGAACCGTGTCTTCCATATCGAGCGGTGTCGTCACGTTATTGTCGACCAGTGCAAAAAAGTCGTCACCCAGCACCGACTCAAGAATCAAGGCGAGGATGCCGTAGGCAAACGCCGAGTAGCTGTAGCCCTCACCCGGCGCTGATGTCGGTTCGAAGGCATTAATCGAGCGCCGGAGGTCGTCTCGGGTGGTGGCCGCATGGGGGTTCGGTGGCTCGCCGGTCGGTATGTCGACGGGCATGTACGGCAAGCCCGATTGATGGGCGACGAGGTCGAGCATCGTTATGTCCCGCCCTGCGTAGTCGGCGAGCTGCACGTTCGCCTCCAGGTAGCCGTTTGCCGGGTCTTCGAGATCAACCTTGCCGTCGGTGACCGCCTGGGCAAACACGGTGGCCGCAAACGTCTTGGAGATCGAGCTGATCTCGAAGATCGTCTTTTCATCGGGCGCTGCAGTCGAGTCCTTTGCAACCGTGCCAAAAGACTGAACGTAGCTTTCCTCCGCATCCAGCACGGCAACCATCATGCCGACATACTCACCGGATGCGATCCGCGCATTCACATAGTCCACGAAAACCGGATCCGGTAGATCGGCAGCGACGGGTCCGGCCACCAGCAGCAGGCTGGCGATGGTGGCACGCACGGGCGCGATTGTCTTTGAGTCATACATCCTGGCTGGTCCGGGGCAATCGAATATCGAGAGAGCATACACGGGCACCTGCCGTTGATCCGCACGCGCAGGGCGCCAGCGTCTCTCGGCACGGTTGTCCACGCAGGATTTCTTCGGCAGCCTTACCGCTGAGCATCTCGAGAATGGAGTCTGAAGATGAACGGAATACATCAACGGATCATCGCTGCTGCAAAGGTCACAGTCTTCGTAGCGCTGTTGGCAGCGAACACTGGGCTTACGCAAACAGCCGATCCCGATCGGCTTGCTGAGCTGGAAACCCGTATCGCCGAGGCCCGCCAGCGCCTCGATCTCGGCGACGAACAGGTTGAACAGATCCGCCCGGTTTTCGCGGCAGGTGCGCAGTCTATGGCCGCGGCGCTCGAGCGTCACGGCATAGACCTGTCGTTGCCGCCGGAGCAGCGCGAACGACCGGGCTTCCGCAAACTGCGCGCCATCGGCAAAGACCTGCGGACCGTTCGTGAAGAAACGACCGAGGCGATCGCTGCGATCCTGAATGAATCGCAGATGGCCGAGTACCGCGAGATGCAGGAGGAGCGTAGCGCGGAGATGCGTGACCGAATCCGCGGGCGCCGTTAACGCTTCCGGGTGAGCCTGGCCATGCGTTCCTCGAAGGCGCGCTGCTCCCAGGCCCCGCCGAACAGGTTAAATAGCCCGAAGATAATGACGCCGTGGAGCACAATCGCGGCACCCCAGCAGAGCGCGACCAGCGCGTACCAGTCGAACTCCGGGCTGAGTCTCTGATTGAGCAGGTAGAGCAGGGGCAGGATCACCAGGAAGGCGACCCAATTCATGTGGAAGGCTTTGACGTTCTGTACGTAGGCGATGGCCTGCTTCTCCAGCTCTTCCTGGAGCGGCTGGCCGCCTGTTGTGTCCTGATGCATGGTTTGTTCACTCACGAGTTCGCTGACGCTGGTTTCGAAGACCGCCGCGAGGCACTTGAGCGTTTCCAGGCTGGCGCGCTTGCCGGTTTCTATGCGCTGAATGGTTCGCACGCTGACCCCGGAATGCAAAGCCAGCTCTTCCTGCGACCAGCCGCGTTCTTTCCGGCGTCTGTGAATGCTCATGGTGGGTCTCGCTGTCGTTCTCGCTGCACAATGCCGTGGCCCGGAGCGTTACACCACGTCACCAACCCGCCACTGACCCGCCAGGCGGTGCAGAAGGCCGGCTGGTTGTGGCATGCGTACCCTGAATAATGCCCCATTCTTGCCAGATTCGATGACTCCATAGACACTGGTGAACTGCCGCCGGAGCCGAGGGACGGCTCCCGCGGAACGGGCATCAGGAATTTTCGCGACCACAAGGTGATAGAAGCTATGGGTGTTATGCACCGAGCACTGTTGATAAGTACCCTCTGGCTGGCGAGCAACGCGTCTGCCCAGACGGAATGGGAGAACCCGAATGAGGTCGTGACCGGCGAAGAACTGTTCGTCGTTTGCACGTTCTGTCACGGCGACAGCGCCCAGGGCAACCCGCGCCGCGACGGACCGGCGCTGGCCGGACTCGAGCCCTGGTATCTCGAGCTGCAGATGAAGAACTTCAAGGACGGCATTCGCGGCAACCACCCTGAAGACATCAGCGGACAGGTGATGCGCAACGCGTCGGGCATGATGCGCAACGACTTCACGATTGCCAGCCTGGCGGAATACATCTCGAACCTGGAGCCGGGCAAGCCGCTGGCGAGAAATGCCGTGGGCGAGCGGCCGTTTCTCTGGGAGTCGGATTACGGCGGCCTCGATCTCGTGGGCGATGCTGCGGCCGGTGAGAAGACCTATTCGACGGTGTGCGTTGCCTGCCACGGTGCCGACGGCACCGGCAACGAGGCGCTGGGTGCCGCCAACCTGACCTACCTGTATGAAGACTACGTGACCCGCCAGCTGCTCTACTACCGCGACGGTCTGCGAGGCGCGCATCCTGAAGACATTCGTGGCCAGCAGATGGCGGCCATGGCCAAGACCCTGACGACCAACCAGGCCGTCGCCGACGTGGCGGCTTACATCGTCAGCATGAAGGAGTGACGGCATGAGCAACTACAGATTCGTTCTCGCAATCCTCTGCCTGGCGCCGGCATTCGCTGCCGCACAGACGCCGGTGGAGATCAAGCTGATCGAGCCCTTCGAGGAAGAACGCGGCTGGTGCCTGGACCTTCGTGGCGGTCAGCCCAACGCACAGCCTATTGGTGGACTGCACGGACACACCTGCTACACCTATCAGCGCGGCGTGCCCTCTCGCGACCAGGGCTTCAACAAGGAGCTGATCGAAACCAGGAACGAGTGGCGCATGATTGAGTTCAACGAGCTGTGCATGACGCTTTATGAACCGAAACCCGGATCGTTCGTTTCGGTGGAAACCTGCGACGGTCGTGAAACCCAGGCCATTAACATGGATGCCGAAGGTCACATCATTCCGGAGATGCAGCCGGACCTCTGCCTGACGATTGGCACGATTGTGTTGCCGGGCGGCGGCGGGCAGCCGCTGCACATCATGCGCGACCTGTCGTTTGAAACCTGCGACAGCGACATTGATGAACGACAGCGCTGGACCCTGCGCGCCGAATACGATGGCCCGGAGGAGACGACCATGGCCCGGACCTACAAGAACAATCCAAACGCGGCGCCGCCAGGCGGTGGTGGCGGTGGCGGTCAACGCCGGCCGCAATGAGGCAATTCGCGTCAGCGCTGGCTGTTGTAGCCGCCCTGGCCGCGGCGGCCGCACAGGCTCATCACTCGTTCGCAGCCGAGTTTCTTGGTGACCAGACGGCCACTATCGAGGGCGTCGTCACCGAGGTCTGGTTCAAGAACCCGCATGTGCGCTACTACGTAGAGGTCGACGCTGAGGATGGCGAGAACGTCACCTGGGACGTTCGCACCAGCAGCCCCACTTTGCTTGTCCGGCGCGGCTGGGATGAGAGCACTATCGTCAAGGGTGACCGCATCCGGGTAGAAGGCTATCTTGGCCGCGACGGCCGGAAGCTCATGTCCGTTATCCGCATCGAGTTGCCGAACGGCGACGTTCTCGACCAGAGCTACTGATGAAACGCCTAGCCCTTCTCTGCCTCATTTTCTGCAACGCGGCTTATGCGGACGACGGTTTCGAGGGCGACTGGATGATCGAGCTGGATAACGGCCGCAGCCGGATCATCGGGCTGCTGCAGCTCGAGAATCACAACGGCGAGTGGCGGGCCTGGGTTGAGGGCGGTCCGGCCCCGGTCACGATTGATGGCGACCGCATCGGCGTGGAGATTGACTCCCGCGACATTCGCGGCTTCGTCTTTGACTATGTGCTGAGCGGAAGGCTTGAGAATAATCGCCTGACGGGCAATTACCAGATCGACAGCGAAGCGGAAGTGCGCATCCAGCCAGGCAGCTGGTCCGGCGAACGCTACGTGCCCGTGACCCGACCGACTGACCCGCAGCCGGTCGATCTGTCGGGCATCTGGGTACCGGCGCAGGGCATCGATTTTCGCAAGTACACCATGGATCTGACGCCGGAGGCCCAGGCCTGGCACGACGAGTACCTGATGCACTACGACCAGCCGAACGTGCGCTGCGTGTCGCCCGGCATCGTTGCGATGGTCGCCTGGGGTGGCTACCCCGTCGAGTTCCTCGAGACCGAAGACCGCCTGACCTTTCTCTACGAGTTCGACAGCCAGGTGCGGCGCATCTTCCTCGACGGGCGTGAGCCTCCTGCTTACTACCAGCACTCCAACATGGGCTTCTCGACGGGGCGCTGGGAGGGCTCACACCTGGTTATCGACACCACCTATCTCGACAACAACATTCGCGATTTCCGCGGCGAGCCGCTGTCGCGCAACGCCAGGCTGGAAGAGGTTTACAGCCTGAGCGACGACGGTGAGCGTCTGTCTGCGGTGATCACCCTGCACGATCCCGAGAACTACCGACGCACGCCGATTCGCCGTCGAGAGTGGACCCGAAACCCGGAAGGCACCATCTACCCTTACGAATGCGATCCAGACTCGTTCTACCGCCAGATGTACAACGAGGGCCTCTTGGACATGTATTTCGAACGCTCGGACCGCCGCTTCTAGGCCAGTAATCGCCTCACTCAGGGGCGCAAAGTGTGTCCTGAAACCTGAAATGTTGCCCATTCCGGACAATACTTAAGGGATCATGGAGGCTTTATTCATACTCCTGGCCCTGACGATTGTGGGCGGTTCGATCTGTGGCATCGTCGCAGCCGTTCAGCTCTCATCGCTCAAACGCGAACTTCGAGCGCTGCGCGGCGAGCTGGAACTCGCGCAGCAGGCCAGGCGCGCGGTGCGGGTCGACGAACCCGAACCGCAGGAGGTATCCCAGCAACAACCGATCCGGGCGAAGGCGCCCGAGCCCGCCGTCAGCAGAACCTCAGCGGAACCGGTCGCCGATGCGCCCGCAAAGCCTGCCGTCTCCAAGCGCTACTCTGCGCGCGGTCCAGCCGATGGCTTTTCGAAACACCTGCGCGCGAACTGGATGATGTGGCTCGGCGGCGCCTGCGTGACGCTTGCCGCCGTCTTCTTCCTCCGTTACACCATTGAACAGGGCCTCCTCGGACCCACTGCAAGAATCATCCTGGCGCTCGTTTTCGGTGGCGGCTGTCACGTGCTCAGCGAATACATTCGACGCCGGGATCAACAAACCTATCCGGCACTCGCCGCGCTCGCCGGTGCCGGCAGTATTACCGTCTATGCGGCGCTGCTCGCCGCGTTCCGCCTCTACGACCTGATTCCACCGGGGGGCGCATTCCTGGCGATGGCGCTGGTTGCCATCGGCACAATGGTCATGGCCCGATTGCACGGTCCCCTGCTTGCTGCCTTCGGCATCATCGGTGCTTATCTCGTACCCATACTGCTGTCGACCGGCGGTGGCGATATCCGGGTAGCAATGCTCTACGCCCTGATCGTTTCGGCCAGCGCCCTGCTGCTGATGCGTTACGTTTATCGTCCCTGGCTCTGGTGGGGGTTTGCCGCCGGGGCGCTTGGCTGGTGGCTGCTGTCCCTGGGCGAGGGTAATGCCGACGGCAGCCGAACGCCTTATCTGACTGCACTCGGCTACATGGTTTTCGCGCTGCCGTTTTTTGATTGGTGGCTCAAGCGCGAAACGGTCGTTCCCGACACCAGCTACGACCCAAGGAAGCTGTTCAGGCTCAGCGACCCGACGGACACTCAGCGCGTCATCTTCAGCGTCTTGTTGGCCGCCGCCGTTGTCCTGACGGTGCTGGTCAACCCGGCCGCTGCATCTCCCTGGACCCTGATAGTGCCCTTCCTGGTGCTGGCACTGTTATTGGCCAGGCACCAGGACGCGTTGTACTGGCTGCCCTGGACCGTGGTGCTGGGCGGCTGCGCCGGCTGGCTGCTGGTACGGCTCGACCCGGCAGATGGAACGCCGCTGATCGCGGTTCTCAATGCCGACGAGCAAGGCAGGTTTCTCGGCTACCTGGCGCTGAAGGCGCTGATCGTTGTGCCGATGTCGCTGTGGCTGTTTGCCAGCACCCGGCGTCCCGCGGTCTGGGCGTCACTCGCAACGATCGCTCCGGTATTGTTGCTGACCCTTGCCTATCTCCTGATGCGCGAGCCCACGGCCAACGGCCAGTGGGCGTTCGCTGCGGCCGCGCTGGCTGCCGGTTACCTGATCCTGGCCGGTGCCGCGGCCCGCCGCGTCTCGGTGGACTCGCTGACGGTGTGGCTGATAGCCGGCGGCCATCTTGGCCTCGCGATTGCGGCTGCGATGATGCTGCAGGCTGCCAGCCTGACCCTGGCGCTGGCGGCTCAGCTCCTGTCGCTCGCATTCATTGTCCGGCGCTTCGATCTGCCCGGGCTCGGCTGGCTGCTGAAGGTTGTCGTCACCCTGGTGGTTACGCGCCTCACCCTGAACCCCTGGCTGCCGGACTATCCCGCCGAGGTGCACTGGTCGCTGTGGACCTACGGCGGCTCAGTGCTCTGCGCCACGGGAGCGGCCATCATGCTGCGATCCTACCCATCGCTGTCGCGCTGGGTCACCGCCGCGGGCTTTCATCTCCTCGTGCTGTTCCTGTGGGCCGAGCTCCGCTACCAGCTCTATGACGGCGAGATCTTTGCGCAGCAGTACACGTTTACCGAGGCAGTCATCTCCATGGCGCTCTTTGGCGCGCTCGCCGCCGTGTACTCGTACCGGGCGAGGCACAGCCAGCAACTGGCTACGTTCTTCAATATCTATGCCGCCCTCCTGCTGACGGTTTCCATGGGGCTCTATGCCTGGATTCTCGTGCGCACTTTGATGAGCAGCGCATGGATTTATCAGTCCGTGGGCGACACCTTGCTGTGGAACCTGGCTACCTTGGCCTATGGGCTGCCCGTCATCGTCGGGCTGCTGCTTACGCTCTTTTTCGACCCGAAGCTCAAAAAGCGATTCGCAGTCGGTACGGGGGTCGCGCTGCTGATTTTCGTCTCTATCTCAATTCGACACCTGTGGACCGGCAACGTACGGCTCGACACTCCCGGGTTCTCCGACGGCGAGCTCTATACCTATAGCGCCGTCTGGCTGGCCATGGCGATCGCCGCCATGCTTGGCGGTCTGTCGCGTTTTGGGGTGGGCGTCTACCGTGCCGGACTGGCGCTGCTGGCGCTGGTCATTGCCAAGCTGTTCATCGTTGACCTGTCAGGGCTCGAGGGCCTGCTGCGCGTTGCCTCGTTCATGGGGCTCGGGCTCAGCCTGCTGGGCATCTCGTTCCTGCATCAGCGTCTGAGCGCGGGAAGCCGGACGCTAAGTGGCGAGGCAGGTACCTAGCGGTCGTCTGCGGCGGTGATCCCTCGCCGGCACAGTCCGGGCTTATCGCCCACATGCGCCAGCAACTGATCCGCAAACCCAAGGGCACGGGCACCAGGGACTAAACGCTCATGCGAACCGGGCACTAACCTGACGACGGAACACGCTATGCTGTGCCCTGAACGGTCGGGACGGGTCAATGAGCAGCAATCCGGAAACACTCTATTGCGGAATTCTTGACGGACGGGGCGGCGCGCAGGCGACGGACCTCGATGCCGTTGGACGCTGGAGCGCCGATCAAGAGGGCATGCTCTGGGTGCATATTGATGTCGGTGATCCATCCTCGCGCGAATGGCTGACGTCTTCCGGCGTTGCGGATGACACCATCATCGATGCCCTGCTGGCTGACGAAACCCGACCAAGATCGCTGGTGAGCGACGAGGGCATGCTGGTCGTGCTTCGCGGTGTGAACAACAACCCCGGCGAAGATCCCGAGGACATGGTCTCGATTCGCCTGTGGATAGAGCAGAACCGCATCATCAGCACGCGCCTTCGCAAACTGTTGTCGGTGGCTGATCTTCGCGCCTCGCTGGACACCGGCAAGGGGCCGCGGTCGCCGGGCGAGTTCCTGCTGCGGCTCATTGAGGGACTGGCCGACCGTATCGGCATCTTCGTCGACAGCATTGAGGAGCGCATGAGCGAAGCCGAGGAGTTGCTGGTCAACCGCGACGTCAGGCTGTCACGCAGTACGCTAAGCACCCTGCGGCGGCAGATCGCTGGCGTCCGGCGTTTCCTGGCGCCGCAGCGGGATGCCCTTGATCGGCTTTATCGCCACGCCGGTGACTGGCTGTCGAATGACGAGGTTTCGTTGCTGCGCGAAGAGTCGGATCGCATTACCCGACATCTCGAGGATTTGGGCCTCGCCCGGGAACGGGCCGTTGTCCTGCAGGAAGAAATCCTCGGGCAGCTTGCCCAGGAGCAAAACACCCGCATGTATGTTCTTTCGGTCGTTGCCGCTATCTTCCTGCCCCTGTCGTTCCTGACCGGGCTACTGGGAATGAACGTTGGCGGCCTTCCAGGAGTCGAAAACCCACAGGGATTTCTCTGGTCGGCAGGCGTCATGGTGGCATCCGGTATTGGCCTGGTGCTCTTCTTCCGCTGGAAAAAATGGATTTGATGCGCACCGCCTGGGGCGCAACCGGGTGGCCGTTATTCGAACTTCACTTGCAATCGTTTGCCTCCTCCTGCCGCTGGGATCGCAGGCGGAGCTAAATATTGACGGCATCGACGGTGAGCTGAAGCGGAACGTCGCGGCCTATGCAAGCCTCGCCGAAGAGCCCTGCGGCGCTGAGGCCTGGCGCCTGCGCCGCCGGTTCCGGTCGCTGGAAGCGGAGGCAAGTTCGGCCCTGGAGCCGTTCGGCTACTACAGCCCGATCATCGATTCGACGCTGACCCTGGGCGAGCGCTGCTGGAGCGCTGAACTCAACATTGACCCGGGCTCGCCGGTGCTGATCCGGCAGGTCAACCTCAGCCTGGCGGGTGAGGCCGTCGAAGACCGGGGTTTCCGCGTCACGGCGGCGGCGCCAACGGTCGGTGCGCCGCTACGACACCGCGACTACGATGCTTACAAGCTTGCCCTGCAAACAACGGCGGCGGCGCGCGGCTACTTTGATGCGCAGTTCACCGAAAGTCGCCTCGACGTCTACCCGGAGGCGTTTGCGGCCGACATTCACCTGGCCTTCGACAGCGGCGGTCGATACCGCATAGGCGAAGTCCGGCACTCCTTCGATTTCATCGACCCCCGCATCGTCGCGGGCTACGTCGACCTGCAGCCCGGCGATTTCTACGATCGGGAGGCAATCACCCGAGCCTATCGGGATCTCTCGAGCAGCGGCTTTTTCAGGCGCATCGAACTAACGCCCGATCTGGCCAATGCTACCGACGGTGAGGTGCCGCTAAACCTGCTGCTCGAGCCGGCCGATCGCATCGAGTACACGGCAGGTGCCGGCTACGCTACCGATACGGGGCTGCGGCTGACCGGCGGCTACCGCAATCGTCGAATCAACACCGCGGGCCATCGCTTCAACAGCAACGTCACCTTGTCACCGGTGATCTCCGGCATTACGGCGGAATACCGCAAACCGCTGACCGACCCGCGCACGGACTGGCTGAGCTACACCGGCGCGATCGACATCGAAGACACCAAGACCTTCGACAGCGAAGCCATTCGCATCGGCATTCGGCGCAGCAAGCGATTATCCCCCGGCTGGATACGCACCCTGTTCGTCGATCTCAGTATCGATGAGTTCACCGTTGGCAGCGTGACGGACAGGAGCCGCCTCCTGCTTCCCGGCGTATCGTTCGATCACAAGCGAGCGGATCGCGATATCTATCCAACCCGCGGCCGCCGTTTCACTGCCGAACTTCGTGGCAGCACGGATGCTTTGCTTTCCGACAACAGTCTGCTGCAGCTCATCGTTCGCGCGCGCTGGATTCGAGCGCTCGGTAAGGACGGGCGGCTGGTGGCGAGGCTAACGGCAGGCACCACGGCCATCGAGGACTTCACCGACCTGCCGCCTGCGCTGCGTTTTTTCGCCGGCGGCGACGAGTCCATCCGAGGCTACGGTTACGAGACGCTTGGACCGGTCGATGAAGAGGGTAACGTCATCGGCGGCAATCATCTTGCGGTTGCCAGCCTGGAATACGAGAAGCGGGTCCGCGGCAACTTCTACGGCGCAGTCTTCGTCGATGGCGGCAATGCGTTTGACGGGGACGCCTTCGATCCGGCCTTCGGTGCCGGGCTCGGCGTGATCTGGCGCTCACCCGTAGGGCCCATTCGCCTGTACCTGGCGCACCCCTTCGATCTCGACGACCGTGATGTTCGTGTTCACCTGAACCTGGGAGTCGGCCTGTGACCTGGCGACGGTGGGTCGCCTTCGGGCTGGCCGGGTTCCTGCTGGTTCTCGTTGCCGGCATCACCACCCTGGCCGGGACGGCCGCCGGCACGCGCTGGCTGGTCGCGAAGGCCGCACTGTACCTGCCGGACGCTCTGACCATCGACGAGGTCGATGGCACCCTGCTGCAAGGCCTGCGTGCAGGTCGTATCGCCTGGGACGACGACGCCGTCAACCTGCAGGCCTCGCAGGTTCTTGTGGACGTCGAATGGCTGCCGCTCCTGTCGCGCGACATCCGGCTGACCGGCCTCACCGTCGATTCCCTGGCCGTCACGATTTCGCCAGGCACCGAGCCCACCGACGAACCCTCGCCGCCGGAAATCGACCTGCCGGTTCGTCTCGAGCTCATGGATGCGCGGATCAACGCTATCGAGATCACTGCCGATGGGCAGCAGCGGCAGATCGAGGATTTTCGTTTTTCCGGGGAGCTGGGCGGCGAGCGGCTGCAAATGACGGCGCTGGCACTGCAAAGTCAGGGCCTCTCGATTGAGACGTCCGGCTCGCTGCAGTTGGCGCCGCCTTACAGCGGTGATCTCGAGGGCCGCTGGCGCTGGCAACCGGACGAGGGCCAGGCGTTCAGCGGCGAAGGATCGCTGTCCGGAGACTGGCGGGCCTATGACCTGGAGCATCGCCTGGATGAACCATTCGCTGTTGCCAGCTTAGGCGAGATCGATCTCGAGAACTTCGAGCCCGTCGTCAACGTCACCAACCAGTGGGAACGCATCGAGACAGACCTCGATGGCCGCCGGGTGCTTTCCACGGACGGCAGGCTGCAGGTTGACGGCAACCAGGAGCGTTTTGACGTGGAGTTCAGCTCCGCGCTAGAGATCGACGGTCTTCCTGCGGCAGAGACGACACTGGACGGATCCGGAACGCTGCAAGGCCTGGATATTCGGGAGGCAACAATCACGGCCGAGCCCGTATCGCTGACGGCCGGCGGACGGGTGACCTGGGAGCCCCGCCTGAACTGGCGCCTCGATATCGATCTGCTGCGCCTCGATCCCGCGTGGGTTAATGACCAGCTTGCCGGTGAGCTAAACGCCCGCGTTTTGCTGGAAGGTGAACTGCCGGCGGGCGAGAGCGTTGACCTCGACGTCGACGTGAGCGCTCTCGAGGGCTCGCTCAACGGCTGGCCGGTGACCGGGCGGTCGCAGGTCAGCCTGCGTGCGGGCCGGGTTGGTGAGGTATCCGGCGACTTCGCGGTTGGTGACAACGAGCTGCGGCTGGAGGGTGTTGTGGAGCCGGAACTCGATCTCAGGCTCTCGGTCGATGCACGCGCGCTGGGTGAAATCGCTCCACAGGCGGACGGACTACTCACCGCCGAGGCGAGCCTGGCCGGACCACACGACGACCCGAGGCTGGAGGCGCGGATTCGCGCGCCCCGCGTCAGCTGGGATGAGCGGGTTGGCGAGGACCTTGCCATCGACCTGGCGGGGCGACGAGGTCAACACCAGGTCTCGGTGGCAGGCTCCGTTCGCGGCGTTCGGCTGGTCAGCGAGGCCGCCGGCCGCCTGGTCGACGATGCGTGGAACGGTGAGCTCAGGCGAATGACTCTCGAGGGGGAGCCCCTCGGCCAGTGGCAGCTCGAGCAACCTGCTTCGCTTGCCGCGTCGGCGAATGAGGTTTCAGCGACCGGCTTCTGCGTGGCCCGGCGCGACCTGGCGGGCGAGCTCTGTTTCGACGCCGACTACGTGGTTGCCGAAAGCCTGGCCCGGGTCAGCTTCGACGGCCGAGGTGTGCCACTGGCGGCGTTTGTCGCCGGAGTGTCTGATGAGGTTGAAGCGCGCGGCACGTTACGGGCTTCGGGTGAGGCAAACATCGGTGGTGGCCGACTGGACGGCAGGCTGGAGATAGGCATCGACAACGGCGGCCTGTCGGCGCAGTACGAGGGCGACCTCACTACCACCGATTTCGAACAGGCAATGCTTTCCGCCTCGCTCGACGACGGGCGACTCGCCGGCGAGGCAAACCTCGTTCTGGGTGATGGCCTCGGCCAGCTCTCCGCGCGAGTTGGCGCCGACGACCTGCGCGACCCGGCGACGGCTATTGACGGCTACCTGGAGATGGCTATCGATGAGCTGACCGCCTTCGCCCTGATCATTCCGGAAGTGTCGCAACCGAGCGGCGCCATCAACGGCACCCTGGAAGTAGGAGGCACAGCCGCAGATCCCGAGTTTCGCGGCGTACTCGCAGTAACCGACGGACGCTTCGCCATCCCGGCTGCGGGCATAACCGTGGAGGCCCTGAACGTCGAGCTTGCCCAGTCACGTCTGGACGAGCTGACGATCAAAGGCAATGCCAGGTCGGGGGAGGGCGAGATTGCGATCGACGGGCGAACGTCATTCCGCGCGGCCACCGGCGTCGTTACGGAAGTCACGGTCACGGGGGATAACGTCGAACTGCTAAGACTCCCGGATCGCGAGATCACCGCATCACCCGATCTCCGGCTGGAGTTTGACGACCGCCGGGTCGCTTTGACCGGCACCATCTTCGTGCCCTACGCCAACATCGTCGTAAACGAGGTGCCGGAGACGGCCGAGTCCGCGTCACCGGATGCCGTTGTCCATCGCGAAGATGCACGCCCGGATGAACAAAGGCGTTATTCCATCGACGTAAGAACCGAGCTTGGCGATGCCGTTCATATTGAGGGCTTCGGGCTGACGACCGATCTCGAGGGTTCGCTGCGCGTGTTAAGCAGCAGCGATGCGGTGCTGCAGGGTGAAGGGCGTCTCGGATTGCTGAACGGCCGCTTTCAGGCCTACGGACAGGACCTCAGGATTGAAAGAGGCGAGCTGCTGTTCAACGGTCCGCTGAACAGCCCGGAGCTCGACATTCGAGCGATCCGCGATGCAGGCGAGGTAACGGCCGGCGTGCAGCTCAATGGCCCACCCGACCAGCTCCGGTCTACCGTATTCAGTGAACCGGCGATGAGCGACGCTGAGGCGCTGGCTTACCTGCTGACCGGCCGGCCGCTGTCCACGGCAAGCACCGGCGAAGGCAACCGGCTCAACGAGGCGGCTTTCGCCCTCGGCCTGTCGCGCGCCGGCGCCGTGACCTCGCAGATCCAGAATACCCTGGGTCTCGACAGCCTGACGCTTGAAGGTGGCGCGGACTCCGGACGTATTGTAGCCGGGCGTCGTCTGGGCGGGCGCCTGTTTGTCGAATACGGCTACGGACTCGTTGATCAGCTGGGCACGCTGTTGCTGCGTTTGCAGCTGACCGACCGCATCGTGGTTGAGTCGAGCAGTGGTTCGCGACACACGCTAAACATCGTCTACAGCGTGACCCGGGAGTAGCGTCGTGGCGGACATCGGTTAGTATCGGCGGCCAGTGTCTACCGCCAGGATCAATCGCCAGTGACCGCATCGTTCAGCGAGTTCGCGCGACAGCAGGCTCGCGTAAACGGCGTCGCGATTCACTATGCGACCGCCGGTTCCGGGCCACCACTCCTGCTGCTGCACGGTCACCCACAAACCCACTGGATGTGGCACAAGGTTGCGCCTCAGCTTGCCCGGGACTTTACGGTCGTTGCTGCTGATCTTCGGGGCTACGGCGACAGCAGCGTCCCACCCGCCTCCGAGTCGAACGAGAACTACAGCAAGCGCAGCATGGCTACAGACCAGGTCGAGCTGATGCGTTCACTGGGCTTCAAGCGCTTTTCGGTGCTGGCCCACGACCGGGGCGCGCGGGTTGCGCATCGCATGGGCGTCGATCATCCGGAGGCGGTTGAGCGCATGGTGCTTCTCGACATTGCGCCAACGCTCGCGATGTATGAGCAGACCAGCGAAGCCTTCGCCCGCGCGTACTGGCACTGGTTCTTCCTCATTCGCCCGGCACCCCTGGCCGAAACGCTCATCGAGGCAGACCCCGAGGCATTCCTCCGCAGCGTTATGGGCAGCCGCAGTGCCGGCATGCAGCCGTTCACCGACGAGGCGTTTGCCGAGTACCTGCGTTGTATCAGCCGGCCCGGCGCGGCAACCGCGGTTTGTGAAGACTACCGGGCCAGCGCTGGCATTGATCTCAAGCACGACCGGGCCGATCGCGAGGCCGGTGTCAGGCTCACCTGTCCGCTGCTGGTTCTGTGGGGGGCTGACGGCGTGATCGAGCAGTGCTTTGATCCGCTTGCCGAGTGGAAGAAGGTCGCTGCGAGCGTCAGCGGACGGGCGCTTTCCTGCGGGCACTATCTGGCTGAGGAGGCACCGGAGGAACTGCTGGAATTGCTGCTGCCGTTCCTCGATGGCGACTAGCGTGCTTTCGTCTCAGTAATCGTCGTCGTCCAGGGACAGCTCGATGGTGTAGCCGCTGCTCGCGGGACTAGCCGGGCTGATGGCATCGTCCGTCTCGTCCAACTGTTCGCCGAGGTCCTTGAGGATGCCGGTCATGCCAATGCGCTCGGCGTTGTTGATCGCATCGTCGTCCAGCACGTAGGTCTCGGTCATGTCCTCGCCATCAAAATCGCTCGTCGAGCCGGCGGCCGTGTCTCTCCGAACGGGTTTCAGCGACGTGTCCTCCTGGACGTAAGTGTCGGCCAGATTGAAATCCGGTGTGTCTTCCATGACGAGCCTCAGTTAACGACTTATGGCAATTTCATCCCATATAACCCGCATTTTCCTAGACGACGGTCACAGTTGTCGCGCCTGAGCGCAAGGCCCGCGCTGTACCGACAGCGTTCGCGAATGCAGAATCGGGCCTCGATCCGTCGTCACTCATATAACCGCCCACCGTGAAGGCCTCATCCCAAAACAAGGTGCAGATGCCGCTTGCCCGGATCCTTGGTCTGCTTGTGCTGACTACGCTCGGTGCCTGTATGCCGCAGTCGACATTGCCGGATGCCGACATGCGTTATCGCGGCGACTACACCCTCGGCCACGAAGTCAATGCGTTTTGCCCGGCAGGCTCCAGCCGTTGTTACTGGCTGGACCCGAACGCCGCGCCGGAAGTCCGCGATGCACTTGCCCTCGCTGCGAAGGCCGGTGGCGATGCCCCCTATCCGAAGGTCTGCGTCGTCGTCGCCGGTGAGGTCGATACAGAATCGGCGCGGGATGGTTTTGCCGCCGACTACGATGGTCTTATAGACGTCCAAACGGTTCACGGCATCTGCGAAGACGTAGCGTTGGTCACCCAGGGCGACCTTGCCCACCGTCGTTGGGTCGCCGCGGCGCCCGCAGTCGGGCGCACCGGGTTAACTCCGACCCTGGACTTCGGCCAGCGGGTGGGTCGCGGCGTGTTCGTTGAGGGCAACGACGGCTGCCAGGAGTTCACCGCTGTGCTTTTGCTCCGCGATGCCCTCATCGAGTTTTCCGCGCTTGAGTGGGGAGCATCGCAATGCTCGCAGGCGCAGGGAAAGCCGGCGTTCAATCCTCGGGAACCAGCCGTCCTCGAACTTGGAGCCGAAAACCGATTACAGCTGACGACGTCCATCGGCGTCGTGCTTTTCGATCTCAGGGACTGGGTGCAATGATCTTTCGACGATCGGCAACGCGTAGTCTGATGTTCGCTTTGGCAGCAATCGGGTTGAGCAGCTGCGCGCAGAATCCGGTTCCGGGAGAGCCCGCTCAGAATCCGGGCGTCGTCGACGAACACGCTGAGAGTAATGTATGGCACAGGGCAAAACTCCGCGGTGTGGCCTTTCGAGCGATCGGCCAGGAGCCCGCCTGGCTGCTGGAGATTACCAACGGAGAAGAAATTCTCCTCGTACTGGACTACGGTGAGACACGAGTGTCGATGCCCTACGTCGAACCGATTGCCTACGAGGCTGAGCGACGAACTGAGTTCCTGCTGCCGGAGTTCGACACCGTTGTCGAAGTCCGCGGAGAATCCTGTGTCGATATCATGAGCGGCGAGCCGTTCGAAGCCACTGTATCAGTCACGATCGACGACGCCTTCATCGCCTGTCGGCGCGCGCAGGCCAAGCTCGACGA
>CAZFVT010000022.1:0-433 GCA_964522355.1 uncultured Woeseiaceae bacterium
AAATCTGTTCAAAGGGGCGTTTCGCGATCAGCGTGTCGCAGGCCGCCAGAATGCGCCGCAGCGTTTCTTCGCTTCTCGCCTGCTTGGGTTGGGGTAGCGTCATTGGCCTAAATATGAATATGAATTCGTATTCATATTATTTCTGAACCACGAAGATTGCAACAGGCGATGACGACCGCCTCATAAACTTATTATTTTCAGTGAGTTACTGTCGGACTCTCTAGGAGGTCGTGGAAAGCCGCGCCTTGCCCGCCCCTCTCCCAGTGGAACCCAGGCCCTGCTATCTCAGGGATTGAGCCCCAGCGGACCGCCGAAATGCACCGACACGATCAGGAAGACAATGGCCACCGCGAAGAGCTTCCCGAGCAGCGGAACGATGAAGCGCGCCCAGGCGGAATATGGAATCTTGCCCAGGGCGAGCGCGCCCATCACC
>CAZFVT010000022.1:443-16087 GCA_964522355.1 uncultured Woeseiaceae bacterium
GCCGAGGTCGGCACGATCATGTTCATGAAGCCATCGCCGAACTGGTAGGCCATAACGGCGGTTTGCTGCGGCACACCGGTCAGGGTAGCGAGCGGCGACATGACCGGCATGGTGACGAAGGCCTGGCCGCTGCCGGACGGGATAAAGAAGTTGCAGATCGACTGCACGACCAGCATTGCCATCGAGGCGAGCTCCGGCCCAAGCCCCCCGACCGGACCGGCGATGCTATTGATTACTGTATCGATGACCTGCCCATCCACCAGCACAACCTCGATGCTGCGCGCGAAGCCGATGAGCAGCGCCGCCCCGGTCATTTCGGACGCGCCGCGGATAAACGCCCGACTGACGACCCCGGGCGACATGCGCGCCAGGATGCCCGCCACAATGCCGAGCGCCAGGAACACGGAGTTCAGTTCCGCGATGTACCAGCCGTAGGCCTTGGCGCCATAGACGAAGCCGACAACGGTCAGCGCGAATGCCAAAAGAATCGCGATGCGTCGCGCGTTTAGATCTATGTCGTCCGGTGCCTCGAAGCCCGTCGTGTAGTCAATATTGGCGACGTAACTGGACGAGGGATCCTGCCGGACCTTCATCGCATAGCGATAAATATGCTGGAAGGCCACGCCAAGGAACACCAGCATCATGAACGCGCGAAACGCCCAGCCCGAGGTGATCGGCAGCCCGGCTATGTTCTGCGCAATGATGACGCCGAAGGGATTCGTCCCGGCGCAGGCCCAGCCGACGCCGTAGGGCACCCAGACCATGGACATGGCGACGATCGCGTCCATACGCATGGCGAGCGTCATCGAGACGACGATCGGTATCAGCGGGACGTATTCCTCGCCCATGCCAATGGTGTAGGCGCCAAAGCTGAAGATGAGCAGGCAGCCGGCGATCAGGATCCACGGGCTGCCGCCGAGCTTGCCCACGGCGCGATGCAGCATGGCATCAATGGCGCCGCTGGCGCGAAGGACAGCAATGACGCCACCGGCTATGAACACCAGGAAGATAATGTCCTGCGCGGCCGAGAAGCCCTTGGGAATGGCCTGCAGGAAATACCAGGGCGCGAGGCTGACCTGGTCGTCGGCCGGCAAGGTCGCGTAGCTGTCCGGCACGACCATGGTGCGCGCGGGATTCTGCGGATAGGGTTCGCGCTCGAATTCGCCCTGCGGGACGACGTAGACGAGCAGCTGGGCGGCCACAATGATGGAGAAAATCAGCGCGAGGCTGTCGAGCGACCACTTCTCTTTGGCACGTGACACGTGAGGCGTCTGCCGGTAACCGGAACGCAGGCGACCTTAGCAGATTCTGCAATGCGCCGGACGCGACGGGCCCTAAACAGGAAAGCGCCCGGCCGCGTCCCTGCGGCCGGGCGCTCGGCGGGGAAGCTAGCTGGCGCTGCGTCGACCGGCTCTCTGACCGGCTCGCTGCCCGGCGCGCTGACCACGGTTGTCCAGGCGACGGTCCGCACGATCGCCGCGGTTGTTGAGTCGGCGTTCGGCCTGGTCGCCGCGGTTGTCGTAGCGTCGGTTTGCCCGATCACCTCGATTGTCGAGGCGCTGATTGGCCCGATCGCCCTTCGTGTCCAATCGCTCCGAGAGCTGGTCACGGCCGGCAGCGGCAGCGCGTTCCGATTTGGCGTCAAGGTGGCCGTCGATACGATCGCCGCGGTTGTCGAGGCGGTCTTCGATGCGATCGCCGCGCTCATCGAGGCGCTCTTCGATGCCCTCGCCGTCCTGGCCGCTGGCCGTACCCATCATGAGGAACGCGCTGGCGACGATGGCGAAGATACCGAGTTCTTTGGATCGTGTGTTCATGCTGTCTCTCCGTGTACAGATGGCATTTTTGCTTCAGTCAGGAATACCAACGCGGCCGAAACCGATCGGTTGACGGGGACAGCGAATATCTTTAGTGAGGTTTTGTTAAATCGACAGCTAGTAGGTGTCGAAAACGCGGGCGATCTCTGCCGGGTCCTGACTGCGCGTCAGCGCCAGCATGAGCAGAATGCGCGCCTTGTTGTCCTGCAGACGATCAGCAACGACGGCGGGAAACGAATAATCGGGCGGGCTGACGATCCGGCCGTTGGGCACCCGGGACGTCACTACGATCGGCACGCCCTGCCCGGCAACCACTTCAAGACCGGACTGCATGCCGGCACTCATGCGGCCACCGGCAAATGTTCGTATCACCAGGCCGTCCATTGGTCGCGCGGCAAAATGGACGACCGTATCCGCCTCCATGCCCGTGTAGTCGCTCAGGATGGCAACCTCGGGGAGCTGATCCACATCGGCGATGTCGAACTCGCTGTCAGCGGTGTGCGGCTGCTGCACGCTGGCAAAAAAGCGAATGCCGTCCGGATCGACCGACCCCAGGTGCCCCGCCGCCCCACCCGTGAAGGTTTGCACGCGACGATTGTCGGACTTGCGCACATCCCGGGCCGCGGTGATGTCCTCGTTCATCACGACCAGGACGCCTTCGCCTCGGGCTTCAGGATGCGCGGCAACCCGCACGGCGTTGATGAGATTGGCTGGGCCATCCGCCGAGCTCTCATCCGAGGAACGCATGGACCCGACCATCACGACCGGCCGGCTGTCGTTGACCGTCAGATTCAGGAACCAGGCGGTCTCTTCGAGCGTGTCCGTACCGTGCGTGATCACGATGCCGGTGAGAGCCTCGTTCTCCGAAAAGCGCTGGTTGACGCGTTTGGCCAGCGCCAGCCAGTTGTCCGGCGTCATCTTCGAAGAGCCAATGACGCTGAACTCTTCGACCTCGACATCCGCATGCTCGAGCACTTCCGGCACCGCGCGAACCAGCGCGGGACCCTCGATCATGGGTGCGTCACGGCGGCTGGCGATCGTGCCGCCCGTCGTGAGGATCAGCACCCCGGGATTACCGCTCCCGCCTTGATCAGTATCGGCTGCGGTCGTCACCGAGATCCCCAGCAAACACGCAGCGATGAGCGCCCGAGCAATCCGAGGCGACGGCCAACGTCTACTCACCGGCCGCCTGACCGTCGTCACGAACGATGACGGAGAAGCCGTCGAAGTTGTACTCCCGGAAACCGTCGCTGATCGTATAGTCGGTCGCGCTGCCGTCGTTGATCGAGGCAAACGCCGCGCCGAGTGCCGTCATGTAGCTCGGGTCAACGACCGGCACGTTGTGTGAGGTGAACGCTGCATCGATGTCGCCGGCGAGTGCCGCGAGCCGGCTTGCGCTCGCCGCATAGTCGTCGAAGCTCGAACCCTCGAGATGGGTGTAGAGAGGCGCCAGGTAGAAGGTGTCTCCGGTAAACAGGAGCCGGTTTTCACGATCGAGCAGGCAGATCGAATCCGGCGCATGTCCGGGCGTGTTGAGAATTTCGAGCCTTCGGCCACCGATGTCGATGACGTCGCCCTCGTCGACGATCACGTCGATGTCGAAGGCCCGGCTGCTGTAAGACGCCGGATCGAATCCGGGCGGCAGCGGTTTCCACACCCAGCCCTCCTGCAGGAAGCCGGCGACGGCCTCGTGCGGACTGCCCGCCATGCGGTTCTGCGTGTAGGGCGTATCGCGCCCGTAGATCGTATCGAACTGGTAGTTCGATCCGATGTGATCGTAATGCGTGTGCGAATTCAGGACGATGATGTCGCGGTCCGTCAGCTGCGTGACGACGGAATGCATGTCGCCAATGCCGAGACCGGTATCGAACAGCAGCGCCTGCTGCTCGCCGACGATGAGGAACGACATGACCTCCTCGAACTGACCCGGCTCGTAGATAGCAAAGATCCCGTCGTCGATCGCGTAGACCTCAAACCAGTCCTGGTCGGTTTCTACCTGCTCGAAGGCAGACCACTCCGGTCGCGGCAGCTTGTCCCACCAGTTGTCCTTGTCCGCACCTCGATCCTGCACCTGGGCGTTATTGGAAACCGGCACCGCATCTTCACCCGGCGATGTGCAGCCTCCAAGAAGACCAAGGGCGGCGACGGCGACGGCAATCGACGTTGTTCTAAGCATGCACTCTCTCAAACGGTCGGGACGGGATGGATCAGACTAGCAGAAAGACACTGCGGCCCGACGCAGTATCGTCCTCCGTCGGACTCGAACCGCGCAACGCGGCTAGCGATGCTGATCGATCAGGATGTTGTTGCCGTCAGGGTCGGTCAGCGTGATGCTCGCCGGACCGCTCGATGACTCGTCAGCTTCGCTGCTGAGCGTTACGCCAGCAGCCTTTAGCTGCTGCTGAATCTCGCGCACGTCGGTGAAGCTCTCGAGCTCACTGGCATTCTGGTCCCAGCCCGGATTAAACGTCAGGATGTTGCCCTCGAACATGCCTTCAAACAGGCCAATGACGTGATCGCCGTTTTTCAGGATCACCCAGTTCTGGTCTGGCACTCCGCCCATCGTCTGGAAGCCCAGTTTCTCGTAGAAGGCCTGTGACTCGGCAAGGTTCTTCACCGACAGGCTCACTGAAAACGCACCAAGTTGCATAACCTACTTCTCCTCGTTGGAAAACAAAGGGCTGGCCTCCTGCGGGCAGCCTAAAGCACCGGCGAGGCCAGCCGGGCAATTCGCACGGCAATACGCCACCACAGGGGCTCCGCCGACCATTCATTCTCGACGATCGGTACCGCGTGATCGAAATCCGCCTCGAGCATTTCACGGACCTTGGCCGCGAAATCGTCGTCGGCAATCAGGGCGGTAACCTCAAAATTAAGCCGCGATGACCGGTTATCAAAGTTGTGCGTGCCGACGGACGCGAGCTTGTCATCAATCAACAGCACTTTCTGATGCATGAAGCCCGGCTCGAAGGCATAGAAGCGAATGCCAAGGTCGCGAAGCTCATGCATGTAATGGAAGGCCGCGAGATGTACCGGCCAGCTATCCGGCTTGCCCGTCGTCAGTACGCGCACGTCGACACCGCGCAGCGCCGCGAGCTGCAGGGCCTTCATCATCGCCTCATCCGGAACGAAGTAAGGGGTGGCGATCCAGATGCGCTCGCGAGCCGCGGACAGTGCGGAGACGAAAAACAGGCTTGCAGTCTCAAGATTGCCCGTCGGTGCCGTTGGCAGAATCGTGACAATGGTGTTCGCGTCTTCCGCTGGCTTCGGCGCCCACTGCAGAGTCGGCAGCTCGCGGGTCGCCCAATACCAGTCGGCAATGATAGTTAGCTGAACCTGCAGCGCAGCGGGGCCGTCAATGCGCACGTGAGTGTCCCGCCACGGCGAAAACTCAGGATCGAGCCCGAGGTATTCGTCGCCGACATTGTGACCGCCGACCCAGGCGCTCTGCCCGTCGACGACAACCATCTTGCGATGGTTGCGAAAGTTGAGCTGGAAGCGGTTCGTCCAGCCCTGGTTCGGACGAAAGGAACTGACCCTCGCGCCAGCAACGACCAATTCGCTGATGTACGCGCGCGGCAGGCCCGAACTGCCTACTTCGTCGTAGAGCACGATGACCGAGACGCCCTCGGCCGCCTTGTCGATCAGCGCAGACTTGATGCGCCGCCCCAGCTCGTCGTCATGGATCATGTAGAACTGGAACAGGATGTAGGTCTCGGCCTGTCGTATGCCATCGAGAATGCTGTTGAAGGTCGCTTCGCCGTCGACCAGGAGCTCAACCGAGTTGCCGTTGAGCAGTTCGAATCGGGACAGGCTCTCAAGTGCCCTGCCCCATGACGGTTCAGCGGCGGAGGGAATCGTCCAGGGCTGCAGCCTGGATTCCAGATCGACAATGTCACGCTCGAACTCGTCGCTGCGACTCTCGAAGGCGGCCGCGATGCCCTCGAATTTGTTGCGACCGAAAACGAGATAGGCCGGCAGCGCAACAAACGGCATGCTGACGAGCGAGACGCTCCAGGCAATCGCACCAGGAGCCGTGCGCGCGGTAAGCGCCGCGTGCAGGGCGGCAACGGTACCAGCCAGGTAGAAAACCGCGACGAGAATGCCGATTTTTCGAGTTCTCTTTTTCAATGGATTGCTGAAATCCGGCAGGCACCGGAGCCCGTTGCCGGCAGCGCCGACGCCTTCGGGTCATCCTAGCATGGGCGACCCAGGCAACCCCGTGGAGTGCACTGGCCCTGTCGCGCACTTATCGTATAGTCCCGGTGGCACTCTTGGTCAGTCGGCGGAAAAGCTCGAGGCAATGGAAGAACTGTGGCGCGACGTCACGACAGCGGCGGTGCTGGGCTTTGTGGCCTATGCGTCGACCAACGTCGACAATCTGCTCCTGCTGGCGTCGATGCGCCGCGGGTCCGGCACGGTTAAACCGGTCATGCTCGGCTTCCTCACCGCCAGCAGCGGCATCCTTCTGCTATCCGCAAGCTTTATGGGTCTCGGCTACCTGATGCCCGCATCGGCGCTTGGCTACCTGGGCGTTATACCCATCACCCTTGGCATTCGGCAGCTCCTGTTTTCTTCGGGTCCCGCAGACTTCGCCGCGCCGCGTGCGGTCTCGGCCGGCGCCGTTGCCGCCATCCTGTTTTCGAACAGTTCGGACACCCTGGCCGCGTTCGGACCGCTGCTGGTCGAGAGTGAGCCGGCGGTCGCCGCCACCCTCATTGTCACTTTCGTTGTCTGTGCAGGCCTGACCCTGTTCCTGGTTGAATCTCTTCAGCACGCCATCGGCGACCGGCCTTGGATCGATAGCCTGGCATCGAGAGGAACGCCGATCATTATGATCCTGGTCGGCAGCTACATACTGATGGATACGGCAACCGACCTGGTCTGATGGCCACACCGGGAGCCGGTTTCTTCAGTCAGTGAATCGGGCGAGCAGGCGCGCGACAAGCGGCATCAGGTCGTCGCTCAGCGAACCGCCCACACCGGCGGATCGCCGATCTTCTCCAGTAGGAAATCGATGAACACCCGGACCTTCGCCGTCAGGACGTTCGACTTTGGATAGACGAGCCAATTAGCGGACCCGTCATCGACCTCATAGTCCGGTAGCACCCGGACGAGCGAGCCCGACTCGAGTTCCTCGTGCGCCAACCACAGGGACATCATCGCGATACCGACCCCGGCCCGGGCGGCAGCTTTGATGCTCGCTCCGTCATCACAGGTGACCCGCCGGTGGGCTCCGGGCGGCGGGAAACGGCTGTCATCAGCATCGGCCGTGGCCGACAGCCTGCGCGGGGCACCACCTGTGAACAGCAACAGCTGGTGATCGACCAGATCACTGGTGGCCTGAGGCGTGCCGCAACGCCTCAGGTAGTCGGGAGACGCGCAGAGAATTCGTGTGTCATCCGCCAGCTTCCTCGCGTGGAGGCTGCTGTCTTCGATCGCATAGTTTCGAAGCGCAAGATCGTAGCCGCCCTCGATGAGATTCATCGGCAGGTCGGAAAACCGCAGATCGAGACTGACGCCGGGATAGCGCTCGAGAAACTCCGGCAGTATCGGCGCGACGTAGAGCTGCGCGAAGGAACTGGACGCCGCAAATCGCAGCCGCCCCCGAACCTCGGTACCGCCCTTGCCCAGCGCCGCGGCCGCCGCCGCTTCCTGGGCCAGGATCTCCCGGGCGAAAGGCAGAAACTCCGCGCCTTCGAGAGACAGGGTGACTTTTCGGGTTGAGCGGTGCAGCAGATCGGCACCGACCTGTTTCTCGAGTTTCGCCAACCGGGCGCTGGCGACGGCCGGTGCCAGACCGAGTTCACGGCCCGCCGCGCTGATGTTCAGCCGGTCCGCAGCGGCGACGAACAGCTTCAGGCTTTCGGTATCCATGGCCTCAGCCTCTGTGGATCAGGCCCCATTATATACAAATGGCGAAAAGTGAATGCCTGAATCGGGGATTTATATAGCTTGATCTAGCAAATATTCTAGCGTCATGGTTAATCGCGGCAGTCCGGAGCCGCGCCTCATTCGGGAAATGCTCATGAGTTCGGCTATCGCCAGGGAAACGTCGAGAGACACCGCGTTTCAGACACTGAACCCCGCCTACAACGCCGTCTTCCAACCCGGGCGCCTGTCGCTCGGGCTGGTGGTTCCCATCGAAAACTATGCGCTCGGCGCCACGCCAACCCTCGAGCGGCACATCGAGCGGGTCCAGCTTGCCGAGGCTTTGGGGCTTGGCGCCGTCTGGCTGCGAGACGTGCCGTTTAACGTGCCCGCCTTTGGCGATGCCGGTCAGATGCTGGATCCCTTTGTATATCTCGGCGCCCTAAGTCAGCAGACCAGTCAAATTGCGCTGGGCGTCGCCAGCCTCATCCTGCCGCTCCGGCATCCGGCGCACGTCGCCAAAGCCGCGGCGTCTGTTGACCTCATGTCCGGCGGCAGGCTGCTCCTAGGCATCGCATCCGGCGATCGGCCCGAAGAGTATCCGGCCCTCAACAGGCCCTTCGACGAGCGCGGTGATCACTTTCGGGAGAGCTATGACTACATCAGGCGCATGGCGGACAGCTCGCCGACCTTCAGCAACGCGTTCGGCGATGTCGCGGGCGGCATGGACTTATTGCCAAAGCCAACGGCCGGCAAGCTTCCTCTCCTCGTGACGGGTTCAAGCCAGCAATCGCCGCAATGGATCGCGAGCAACGCGGATGGCTGGATGACCTATCCCCGCCCCGCCCTGCAACAGGCTGCACTCATCGATCAGTACCGCCAAAACATTGAAGCCACAGGCGGGCACGACAAACCGGTCATGGAGCCCCTGTACGTGGACATCGCAGAAGACCCCGACACGCCGCCCACACCGATTCACCTGGGCATCCGAACCGGCATCGAGCCGCTTCGTGAATACCTCAGGCAGCGCGAGGCAATCGGTGTTAACCACGTCGCCCTCAACCTGCGTTTTAATGGCGCCAACATCGAGACGACCCTCCAGCTACTGGCAGACCGGCTGCTGCCGGATTTTTCCTGACGGGATAACCAACATGACCAAGACCCTACTCATTACCGGCGCAACGGATGGCATAGGCCTCGAAACGGTAAAGATGCTGGCCGCAGAGAACCACCGCCTGCTGATTCACGGCCGCAGTGCAGACAAGTTGGCCGCCGCCGAAGCAGAGCTCAAGCGCCTGAATCCCGAGCTGGTGGTTGAAGCTTATCGCGCCGATCTGTCGGATCTGGCTGAGGTTGAGGCTTTTGCCGCGGAGGTTTTGGAAAATCACAAGCGGATCGACGTGCTGATCAACAACGCGGGCGTCTTCAAGACCCCGATGCCGCGAACGGAGGCGGGCCTGGACGTACGGTTCGTCGTGAATACGCTTGCGCCCTATCTGCTAACCGTGCGACTGCTTGCCGCCGTGCCGAGCAACGGTCGCATCGTCAACCTGTCATCTGCCGCACAGGCATCGGTCAGCCTTGAGGCCCTGGCCGGCCGGAAGACGGTGGGCGACGGTGGAGCCTACGCGCAAAGCAAACTGGCCATAACCATGTGGTCCGTCGATCTCGCCAGCAGGCTCGGCTCGAAGGGCCCGGTAGTCGTTGCCGTCAACCCCGCCTCACTGCTCGCCAGCAAGATGGTTAAAGAGGGCTACGGCGTGGCCGGCAAGGATATTCGCATCGGCGCAGACATCCTGGTCCGCGCTGCCTTGTCCAGCGAGTTTGCAAACGCCACCGGCAAATACTATGACAATGATCAGGGACAATTCGCGCCGCCGCACCCAGACGCGCTGGATGCCCGCAAGAATCGACGCCTCGTTGAGGCCATTGAAGCCCTGCTGGCAGACCTCGGCAGCTAAGGCTTCGAACCGAAGGAGAAGCAGACATGCTCGGCGAAAACCACTCCCTGGCCCACGAGTTTCCGCAAGACCTTGAACGGATTCGTTCGTTGATCGACGAAGACGAGACCTTCGCCGCAGACGCGAAGCGTTACGACGGACTCGACAAGGAGATTCGAGAGCTGGAGCTGAACGGCGCGCCAATCGACGACGAGAATATGCATCAATTGAAGAATGAGCGGGCCGCGCTCAAGGATTCGCTGTACCGGCGAATAACAGCGACACAAGACTGATCGATCGTTGTCACCAACCGTTCGGCGCTGTTGACGGTCGATTGCTGCAGGCATAATCGTCAAAGCTTAAAGTTCAGGTGGTCGTTCGTCGGTGGCGAAGGAAGACGATAACAACAGTCAGGATCGCGACGCGGAGCGGAAAGCCGCCGGCGGCTGGCCCGCCCTTCGCAGTGCCGCGCGGCACCTGCTGTCGAGCGGCAAGCCTGTTCGCGGCGCGCGAACCCTCCTGAACCTCAACCAGCCGGACGGCTTCGACTGTCCCGGCTGCGCCTGGGGTGACCCGGAGCACGGTTCATCCTTCGAGTTCTGCGAAAACGGCGTCAAAGCGGTCGCCTGGGAAGCCACTAGCGCGCGCGCCGCGCCCGAATTCTTCGCCAAGCACAGCGTGAGCGAACTGCGCGGCTGGTCCGATTACGAGCTGGAGCAACAGGGCCGGCTTACCGAGCCCCTGCGTTACGACCCGGAGTCCGATCGATACGTAGCGGTAACCTGGGAGAAAGCCTTTGAGGGCATTGCCTCGGGCCTGAACGCACTCGAGAGCCCCAACCAGGCGGAGTTCTACACCTCAGGGCGCGCCAGCAACGAGGCGGCGTTTCTTTATCAGACGTTTGTGCGCCTGTTCGGCACGAACAACTTCCCGGACTGCTCGCATATGTGCCACGAGGCGAGCGGCGTGGCGCTCACCGAGGCCATCGGCATCGGCAAAGGCACCGTGTTGCTGGAAGACTTCGAAAAGGCCGACGCGATTTTTGTCGTTGGCCAGAACCCGGGTACCAATCACCCCCGCATGCTGACGGCCTTGCGTGAGGCAACGGCGCGCGGCGCGCGGGTCGTTGTCATCAACCCGCTCAAAGAGCGTGGCCTGAAGCGTTTTGCGGATCCGCAAAACGCGCTGGAGATGCTGAACGCGGGTTCAAAGGCAACGTCGACCGACTACCTGTGCCCGCGCATCGGCGGCGACATGGCGGTGTTTCGCGGCCTGAGCAAAGCGGTGCTCGACGCGGACCGGGCGTCACGAAATGCAGGCGGTGAGCCAGTCGTTGACCAGGCCTTCATCGATGAACATACCGCCGGCTTCGACGACTACGTAGAGACAGTCGAGGCCACAAGCTGGGCTGCGATTGAAAATCAGTCCGGTGTTCACCGCGAGGACCTTGAGCGCATCGCAAAGGTCTACCTCGAGTCCGACCGGGTCATCACAACCTGGGCCATGGGCATCACCCAGCATCGCCATGCCGTGAAAACCATTCGCGAAATGACCTGCTTTTCGCTGCTGCGCGGCAACATCGGCCGCCCCGGCGCCGGACTGTGCCCGGTGCGGGGTCACTCGAACGTCCAGGGCGACCGAACCGTCGGCATCAACGAGACGGCGCCCGCGGCGCTGCTCGATGCCATGGAGGCGGAGTTTGGCGTACCGATGCCGCGCGAACCCGGCCACAACGTATTGCAGGCCATCGGCGCCATGCTTAACGGGGAGGCGCGCGCCTTCATCGCGCTGGGCGGCAACTTCGCTCGCGCCACACCCGACAGCCAGCTCATTCAGCAAGCGATGAGTCAGCTCGACCTGACTGTGAATATTGCGACCAAGCTCAATCACAGTCATCTGCTGCCTGGAAAGACGAGCTTCATCCTGCCGTGCCTCGGGCGAACGGAGATCGACCGCAATGCGGCCGGAGACACGCAGATCGTGACCGTCGAGGACTCCATGTCGATGGTGCACGGCTCGGCGGGGTTCAACCTGCCCGCGTCCAAATCGCTGAAGTCAGAAATCGCCATCGTGGCCGGCATCGCGGCGGCCACGGTCGGCAGCGACCTCGTTGACTGGCACGCGCTGGCCGAGGACTACGACCGAATTCGCGACGTGATCGCCCGAGTGCTGCCGGCATTCGGTGACTTCAACCGGAACGTTCGCCAGCCGCGCGGATTTCGTCTGCGAAACAGTGCGTCGGAACGAGAGTGGAACACCGGCTCCGGGCGCGCCAACTTTCATGCCGCCGCCCTGCCAGAGCAGACGGAGTGGCAGGAGACCAGCGCCAGCAACAATCGCTTCGTGCTGCAAACCGTGCGCTCGCACGACCAGTTCAACACGACGGTCTATGGCATGGAGGATCGCTACCGCGGCGTCAGCGGCGAACGCGACGTCGTCTTCATCCGCCGTGCGGATATGAAGCGCCTTGGCGCCAGCCCCGGGGACCGCGTCGACCTGATTGGCGTCAGTGACGATAACGTCGAACGGGTTGCCGAAAATTTCAAACTCATCTCTTACGACATTCCGCGGGGCTGCCTGGCCGGCTATTACCCGGAGCTGAACGTGCTCGTGCCGCATCATGCGCACGGTGAGAAGAGCTTTACCCCGGCTTCGAAGGCCATCAAGGTCGAACTGCGGCTGCGGCGTGACCATGGATGAGCAGGCCCTGCTCGACACGGGCCGCGCGCTCGCCAACTCGCATCCGGAACGCCTGAGCAACCTGAGCGCGGCGATACTCGTCACGCTGGTCCTTGAGCAGTGCAGAAGCAGCCGTGCCTTCGCTCGCCGTTTCGGCGTCGCACACGCGCTGGTCATCCGCGAATGCGTCGAACTCTCCAGCGGCGAGGATGCGCTGCTACGAATCCTGTCACGAGACGAAAGGACCCAGCGGCTTACCTATGCGCTTGGTGATGCCGGCATCGACCTGATGACGGACATCGGGGAGAAACACCCAAGCTAAGTCAGCGGTCGGCAACGTTTCGCTGTACCGTTCCCGGTGAAGGCACGGCCGGCGGGAGCGCCGGCAGGAGCGGCAGCACAACGTGCGAAGCACGCCCACTGTCGTGATAGACGGTGTTTCGCGCCGGAAGCGTTTGCCGATTCCTGCCAAGCGGCTCGCCGGTGTTCGGGTTGACGTCAAAGCGCGGGAAATTGCTGCTCGAGATATCCAGTCGAATCCGATGACCCTTGCGAAACACGTTGGCGGTATCGAACGGCCGAATAACGAGGCGATAGACCTCGCCCGGTTCAATCAGGCTCCGGGTCTCGCGCTCATCGCGATAGCTGGCCCGCACAAGTGCATCGGAAATATTCATGTCGAATCCCTGCGGGTGGTCCTCGGAGGCCGGATACTGATCGATCAGCTTCGCCGTGAAATCGGTGTCGACGGCGGAAGATGAAACATACAGCACGACCTCGATAGGCCCGGCGACCACTGTGTCTTCCTCGAGCGGTTCGGTCATGAACACAAGCACGTCCCGGCGCGCGCTGAGCGGCAGGTACGGTGATCGGGAGGGAAAGAATTCCGGGCGCTCGCGCTGGTCGAAAGCGCCGTCCTTGACGCGTGCAGACACGTTGCCGCCGATCGTCGGCACCGGGTCTTCGGGATCGAACAGAAATGTCGTCGATGCCGACTCCGCATCCGGGGGGTCGAGCGTCAGGCGGCCACTTTCGGAAAGATAAAACGCAGTCGCGTCGGCTGCGGCCGGCGGCCAGACCTCGTCTTCGGACCAGAAACCCCCATGGTCGAGGCGGCCATCAGGGTTCTGGCGGCCCGAACCCGTGCCCATCATGAAATAACGAACCGCAGGTCTTGTCGCCGCCTTCTCAGGCTTCATATGCCGGTCAAACCAGCGACGCTGAAAATCGATGAAGAAATCGCCGATGGCGGCATCGGAGCCAAAGTCCACTTCACCGGCATAAGTCCGCGCATTGCCGGAGTGACTCCATGGACCGACCATGAGCTCAACCGTAGCGTCGCCGCGTCGACCGAGCTCGGTAAAGTTCTGCACCGTGCCGCGCAGGAAGATGTCGTACCAGCCGCCGACGTGCAGCATCGCAACGTCCGCCGTGTCGTCGTAGTACTCGGACCAGTTGAGCGGTGAGCTGCGCCAGAAATCCGAATAGTCGGCTTTCGTGTATTCATCGAGAAAGTAGCGCTCGTAGTTCGGCGCGCGACTCAGCGGGCTCAAACCTTCACGCAGCGGCAGGGCCTGGTACCAGTCGAGAATGCTCTCGGTTTCGAACAGTTTGCGAACCGCCGGGTCATCGTGTTCCAGCGAAATCTGCCGCCACACCCAGGTCAGTTCACGTCCGAGCTCGAAGGCGCCACCGTGCCGTACCGCGTGATCCCAGGCATTGGCCATGCCGCCCTGGTTGAGAAGAATGGCCGTAAGGCCCGGCGGGCTTAGCTTGGCCGCATCGGCGGCCGTGTGCGCACCATAAGACGTGCCCCACATGCCGACCTCGCCGTTCGAGTCTGCCCGCTGTGTCAGCCACACCACGGTGTCGTAGCCGTCAGCAGGCTCCGTCACTGCGTACTTCGTGAACTCGCCTTCAGAGGCCCAGCGGCCGCGCAGGTCCTGGATCACCACGACGTAGCCGTGCCGCGCGAAGTTCTCGGCCGTCGCAACGTCACGCTCACGGCTCTTGCCGTAAGGGGTGCGGGAAAGCACCGTCGGAAAAGGACCGTCGCCAGCCGGGATGTAGATGTCCGCAGCCAGCCTTACGCCGTCGCGCATCGGAATCATGACGTCGCGCTCGACCGTGATGTCCTGGGCGATGGCCGGCACGGCAGCAATCAGTCCCACTATCATGGCTACTGCCGCCCAGAGCCTACGGTTAGTCCGTTGCATTCGCTGTGCCCTCCCAGGTTTCTGCCGAACTCCGAACCACCTGCCGTAAGATACCCCGCCTGATCGACAATAACCGAGGAATCCAGACGCCTTGGTCAGACTCGAGCGTTTTCTTGCAGAAGCAAGCAATTTTCAAGCTGGAATCCGGCAGCTCAGTACTTCCTGACGGGCGCAACAGGCAGCCGAGCAAATAATCGTTAGGCATTGCGTCAGGCGGTCCGCTCGGCTAAAAGCAAACAGGCAAAAAAAGAAACCATTCATTAAAATGGTGAGAACATCACATTAAACGACGTCATTCCGCAGGATTGACGCATAAATAGCTGAATTCTTTGATTTATTGTTATCTATCTGTCGCCGAATCGCCCGGCGCGCGCCTGATGCGCTGCCAGCCAGTGAGGTCCGCTGATGGCCTGGCTTAACTCGCTGATCGAGCTCGGCACGCGAATCCTGATGGAGATCGCGCTCGTGTTCTACGAGAGCTCGGTCTTCATTCTGCTTGGCTTCACCCTGGCCGGCATCCTGCATGAGTTCGTGCCGATGAGCATGGTCGCGCGTCGGCTGGGCAAATCGGGCTTCGGCAGCATTTTCTGGGCAACCGCCCTCGGCGCGCCCCTGCCGCTGTGCTCCTGCGGCGTCCTGCCAACTGCGGCAGCCCTTAGACGCAAGGGCGCCAGCAAGCCGGCAGTGGCATCGTTCATTGTGTCGGTGCCGGAAACCGGGGTCGATTCGGTGGCGGTTTCCTACGGCCTGATGGGGCCGATCATGGCGATCTACCGGCCGATCGTTGCCGTGCTCACGGCGATGGTCGCCGGCGTCGCCTGCCTGTTTATCACCCGCGGTGAAAAAGACGAGATCGACGAGGAAGCGCTGCACGAGATCGAGCATCACAGCCACGATCATGATCATGACCACGATCACGGCCACCACCATCACCATGGGATGGACGACGACTCGCTGCCAGCGCATACCGAAGACGGCAGCCAGCTCTCGGGCAGGAAGCGCTGGGTAGCGCGACTCCGACGCATGACCGGCTACGGCTATCGCACGATCGTGGATGAAGTGGCGTTCTGGATCGTCTCCGGCCTGGTCGTTACCGGCATCCTCATGGCGCTGCTGCCGGA
>CAZFVT010000022.1:16097-17938 GCA_964522355.1 uncultured Woeseiaceae bacterium
TTTCTCCAACTCTCTTGGCCTCGACGGCGGCATCCTGCCGATGCTGCTGATGGCCGTTGTCGGTGTGCCCCTCTACACCTGCGCCAGCATGTCGACGCCCATCGCTGCCGGCCTCGTCGCTACCGGACTGTCGCCGGGCGCGGCGCTTGTTTACCTGCTGGCAGGACCGGCGACCAGCATCGCCAGCCTGTCAATCGTTGGCAAGATGCTGGGCCGGCGCTCGCTGATCGCCTACCTGCTGTCGATCCTCGTCGTCGCGATTTCCGCCGGGCTGATTCTCGACTGGTTCGCGGCAGAGCAGATTCGCGCCGCCACAATAAGCACCTTCGAAGCACCGGACGGTCAGCTGGAGCAGGCGTTCAAAACGCTCTGCGCGGTAATTTTTCTTGGCCTGTTCGTGGACAGCCTGACCCGCAAGAGTTATCGCGAGCCCATCCAGGACATAAAGAAGCAGGGTTCGCTGCTCTACGCCGGCCTGCATCATGTACGACGACTCGGCTACATCTTCGCCGCGGCCGGACTGATCGTCCTCGCCCTTCCGGCGGTAACCCTGAGCGTCGGGCCCGGCCAGCAGGGCATCGTCATGCGCTTCGGCGAAGTCGTGCGCGACGGTCTCGAGCCCGGTCTGCACGTACACTTTCCATGGCCTATCGACAATACCCGCCTGGTGGATACGACGAACGTCCGGGGGATGTATATCGCCGCATCGACCCGTGAGTACCTCACCTCAGATGAAAACGTAATTTCGCTGACGTCCGTAATTCAGTACCGGGTCAACGACTCCTACGCGTATGAATTCTCGGGCGAGCAGGACGTTGAGCTGCTCCGCGACCTGGCAAGCCGAATCCTGGTGCAGGAAATCATTTCGCGGCCGATTGACGCCATCTACACGACCGACCGGTCCGCGGTTGAGGCTGTTTACCGGGATAAGCTGGCGAAGGACATTGCGGCTCTCGGGCAGGGGTTCGAACTCGTCGAGGCGCGGCTCGAACATGTTCACGCACCGGACACGGTGCACAACGCGTTCCGCGACGTCTCGAGCGCGCTCGAAGACCGCCAGCGCTCGACCTATGAGGCCGATGGCCAGGCTATCGAACTCATTACCGATGCGAAGGGTCGCTACTCCGAAGCGGTCACGCTCGCCGAGAGCGACGCCAACGCAAGGGTCCTGACGGCGGAGGGCCTCGCGCAGTCCTTTATTCCGCAGGCTGAGGTCTTCCGCAGGCGACCCGCAATTGACGGTTACCGGCTGCGGCTGGAAGCCGTCGAGCGCAGCCTCGCCCGCCCCAACAAGTATCTGAACACCGTGCCGGGTTCTCAGAACGTCGACCTGTGGATCGATCCACGCCAGGAAGACGTGCTCAAGTTTAATTATCGGGAGTGATGTATGGCACTTAACCTGGCAGAAAAGCGAATCCTTGCTGGCGTTGGCGCCGTGCTTGCCGTTCTTGTCTTCAGTTCGTCGACGTTTATTGTCGACGAGTCCGAGTATGCGGTTGTGTTGCGATTCGGCCGTGTCGTCTCGGAAATCAACGAGCCCGGCCTGAACTTCAAGTGGCCGGCACCGGTCGATCAGGTGCGTCGCTTCGACAAACGCATCCTTTACCAGCAGATTCCGCAGACGGAGTACCTGAGCGCCGACAAGAAGAACGTGCTCGTTGCTTCATTCCTGACCTGGCGCATCCAGTCGCCAAGGCTGTTCCTCGAAGCGATGAGCGACAGGGACGCCGCGGAATCCCGGCTGTCGACGCTCGTGAAGTCGGCACTCGGCGCCGCACTCGGCAATAGTCCCTTTACCGATTTCATCCCGGAGCTGCCGGATGACGCGTCACCCGAGGATG
>CAZFVT010000023.1:0-17793 GCA_964522355.1 uncultured Woeseiaceae bacterium
CGGGGATTTTCGATGCCGGTACCGGACGCTCCTCGATCGGCCAGATCGGCTCGCCGGTTTCGCGATTGAACGTGTAGGCGAAGGACTGCTTGGTCACCTGGACCACGATCGGCACCGTCTCGCCATCCTGCTCGACGTCGAGCAGTACCGGCGCGGTCGGCGTGTCGTAGTTCCAGATGTCATGGTGGACCAGCTGGTAGTGCCAGGCGCGCTCGCCCGTGTTGACGTCAAGCGCGATCAGGCTGGTAGAGAACAGGTTGTCACCCGGACGGAAGCCGCCGTAGAAATCGACGGTGGCGCCGTTGGTCGGGATGTAAACCAGGCCGCGTTCCTGGTCGGCCGACAGCGGCGCCCAGGATGAGATATCGCCGGTGTATTCCCAGGCGTCGTTCTCCCAGGTCTCGTGGCCGAACTCGCCGGGCCCCGGGAGCACGTTGAATTTCCACAGGAACTCACCGGTCTTCTTGTCATAGCCGAGGATGTCGCCGGGAATGTTCTCGATGCGCGACTGGTTGTATCCCTGCTCGGCGGAGTTGCCGACGACGATGACGTCGCCCACCACGATCGGCGGCGATGACGAGGTAATGTAACCCACCTCCAGCGGCAGGCCCTCGTACGGGTCGTACTCGTGGCCGAGGTCTGCGAGGAGGTCAACGACACCGGTATCCGGGAAGCCGTCGACCGGCACTTTCTTGCCAAACCCTTCCAGCGGCTGGCCGGTCTTGGCATCGAGCGCCGTCAGGAAGAAGGCCGGTGAAACGATGTAGATGACGCCGCGACCGTCGACTTCGCTGTAGGCGATGCCTTTGCCGTAGTCCTTGCGCATCGAGTATTCGTAGCGGGTCGTATTCGGCTCGCGATAGGACCAGATGGTCTCGCCGCTGGCCGGGTCGATGGCAACAACGTGACGGCGCGGTCCGGCAACGGTGTAAAGCATGCCGTCGATGTAGCTGGGCGTGGAACGGCCGCTGGCGGAGTTGAAGCTGGCGCCATCCCAGACCCAGTTTTCTTCCAGGTCTTCGAAATTGTCGGCGGTGATCAGGTCAGCCGGCGTATATCGGGTGTGCGCGGAGTCACCACCCAGGTAGTGCCATTCGCCGTTCTGCGTTCCGGGTGAATCCTGAGCGGAGGCGCTCAGCGAGAAACCGGCAGCAATCACCAGCAGCAGCGGTCGTGAAACGAGCCGGCTGGCGGCCAGCATGGCGTTCTTGTTAGTCATTTATGTTCCCCCCGTAACGCCGGCACGGAATTGTGCCGAGCGCACTCGTTAGCTACGACGCGCAGGTCTTTCAAAACTGCATATCGAAGACGCGGAAGGATACCGCATGGCCCTCTTACACGAAACAAGGCCCCGACTGGCGGGGCCCTGCAACGCGTTGATTCTACGCAAATGATTCCCTGAATTTTCAGGGAATGAAACGATTAGCCGTGGAGCGGACCGTTCTGTACGGCGTCCTTTGTCAGTGCGACGACAAGGTCCACTTCGGCAGAGGTCATATTGTACACTCTTTCCCTACACCGGCGTGAAGCGCAGTGAGCGAACGCCGCCGTGGATGACGCCGAGCCCTTGGGTTCGCAGGTACTCCTCGGTGCTTCCCGCGCCATAGCACTTGTAGTTCTCGGACAGCTCGCAGCTCAGCAGCAGTCCCGTGCCCTGGACCTTGGTAATCGGACCGTCGAGTTCCTCCATGACCGCCGACAGCTTGTCGACCAGTTCCTGGCCCCGGTCGACGATGTTCTGCCGCAGCTCCGGGGTCAGCTGGCCGAGCACGGTGCTGGCAACGTCGAGCGCCCGCGGGTTGCTGGTCATCGTGTTGCCGTAGATGCCGGTGCGGTAAAGCGCCGTGGCCTTCTCATTCATGGCAAGCACAGACAGCGGGTACTGGCCGGCGTTCAGCGCCTTGGAGTAGGTTTCGAGGTCAGGCGCAGGCAGGTCCGAAAATCCCGGATAGTCGACGATCGACAGCACGCCGTGCGTCCTCAGGCCCGCCTGGATCGAGTCGATCAACAGCAGCGCACCGTGGTCTTCCGTCAGCTGCCGCGCCCGGGCGTAAAACTCCGGGGTGATCGATTCGCCCGGATTGCCTTCGCCCATCACCGGTTCCATGAACATGGCTTCGATAAACACGCCGTCTTTCTCAGCCTGAGCGAAAATCGACTCAAGTTCGGCGACGTTGTTGGGCTCGACGGTAACGAGGTAGTCCTCGCCTTCGAAGGATCGCAGGTACTTGCGGTAGGTACCGATCGAGGAATCCGAGAAGTGCGCCGGACGATCGGTGCGGCCGTGGAAGCTGCCGCGCAGGGTCAGGCCACGAACCGGTTTGTCTTCATGGCGCGCCCCTTCGGCACAGAGCTCCTTGGCGTTTACATCTGCCAGCCGCGACGCCACGGTGACGGATTCAGAACCACTGTTGATGCAGAGAAAATGACTGAAGGGCAGGCCGCCTTCCCGGGTGTGGCCGATCTCAGCCCGCAGTCGTTCGATGAAGGTCATCTGGCTGACGTTCGGCGTCATGATATTGGCCATGACGTGTGGCTGATTCATCGCCTCCAGGACCGACTCTGGTGCGTGGCCGGCGCCCAGCATCCCGTAGCCGCCGCAATCATAGACCACGGCACCCTTGAGCGTTACCACCCAGGGCCCGTTGGCGCCGGCCGCAACGTAAGGGTTCACGGCGTCAATGGCATAAAAATTTACGATGCCCTGCTGGACGGCGGCGATCTGCTGTTGCTCGCCGAGCGCGAGGAGGTCGGGACGGCAGCCTTTCAGCTGTTCGAACAGTTCGTAAGCCTGCGCGATGGCCTCGCCAAGCGCCGGTCCCTGGGCCAGGAATTCCGAGATGCGGCGGTCGTCGAGTCCTGTAGTTAATGCGTCGCCACCGTGCTCACGCATCTCCCGCAGCCGGGCCAGATAAAAGTTCGCATCGACGAGGTTCGCGGGCTGTGCCATGGAAGTTCTCCAGCGCCTGATAAAGAGGGCCGCTACTGTACCAAAATGGTGCAGCCAGAGGCCCTACCCTTATCACGATATGCGACAGGCCGACCGGCCTCGTCGGAGGCCAGGGACTGTGCATTTTCTTGACATAACGAGCGGTCGGGGTCGTGCTTTCGAGTGTGCGCTATGTCGTCCCTTCGCAGCGCCTTTTCTGAGACGTCTGTCGTAGCTCCAAAAGCCCCGTCCAGTAAGCTCTGATGCCATCGCCCGGCGTTCGTTCGCGGGGCTGCGAGGGGCCAGCGTTCGCTGGAATTTAGCTATGAATCAGAGGGTTAATTGAAGTGCGGTCAATCGTCTCAGGTGCCCGAATCACTCTGATCGTCTGCGGTCTCGCCCAGATGGCGCTGTCTGGCTGCTCGCTCATGCCGCCAATGACGACGCCGGAGGCAGAGCCGCCGATTACAACGCCCCGCCTGCCGCCGAAACCCACGGTTTCTCCAGAGCCCGAAGTTCGTCCGGAGCCTGTTGCCAGGCCGGCGCCGAAACCGCAGCCGGAACCGGAGCCAGAGCCGACCGTCGAGCCGCTCAGAGTTGCGGTGCTCCTGACGCGGCGTGTTGCTGAATACGACAACGTTGCGACGGCGCTCCGGGCCGAGCTGGGCAGCGCCGACATCTACGATCTGGCGGACAAGAGCCTGTCGCCGGCAGACGTCCAGGCACGCCTGCAACAGACCAATATCCAGGTGGTGGTTGCCATCGGTTACCGGGCTGCAGAGTTCGCGTCCAAACTCGAGGGTATGCCGGTCGTCTATTCGCAGGTCTTCAATACCGGGAACCTGCAAATCGATTCATCGCGTGTGAAAGGCGTTGCCATGCTGCCGCCGCTGGACCAGCAGCTCGAGGCATGGAAAGCCCTGAATCCGAGCCTTTCCAGCGTCGGCGCGATCATCGGGCCCGGCCATGAGGCCCTGCTCGAAGAAGCCAACCAGGCAGGCTCGCTGCACGGCGTGCGCGTCGAGTCGCGATTGGCACATTCCGATCGCGAGACGCTCTACCTGTTTACCCGGCTCGTGCCACAGATCGATGGCTACTGGCTGTTTCCGGATAACCGAATTCTTAGCCCCGACGTACTGCGCCAGATGCTGAGCTATGCTGCGCGACACCGGGTACAGATCGCCGTGTTCAACGATTCGTTACTGTCCCTGGGGGCGACGCTAAGCGCAACCGCGGTTGACGAAGACATCGCACGGACGATTCTCGAGGTCGCCGATCAGTTGATCGCAAACGAAGGCGACGAAGTTCCCGCCGTATCGCCGCTGTCGGACGTCGCCGTAAACTACGGTGCGGCTCGAGCCGGAAGCAGCCTACCTGTTTCCGCTGCTGAGGGCGGTCGTTGAGGGCGCTACTGTCACGACTGGGGTCGGAATTCTCAGCCCGGGTAGAACGCCTGCCAATCCAAGACTGGAAATCCCGTCTGGCTGAGCTCGCGCAGCGTCTGCCGTTCGGGCCAAAACTCGCCAAATCCAAAGGTCAGCGCGGTCTCATCCACGAGATCACCACGCTACAGATCCTGATCACCGCCGTGATCGGCTCGCTCGCCATCATCGGCCTGTACCTGGGCGGACAGTGGGGGTTACAGCAGAACTACAGTCGTTGGGCGATCCAGTGGACCGAGGAGCTTCACGAGCTCGGCGCGCCGCTCTATCTGCCGTATGGCGAGGCGGTCACGCTGCGGCTGGAACGCTACATCAACAAGTACCCGGAGATTGACAGCGTCCTGTTCTACGATGAGGACGGAACGCGATTGATGAGGGTGTCGAACCTCGAGAGCGATGGCGAACGGGGCCTTGAGTCGCTGCCGCCCGAGCTGCTCGAGGAGATTGGCGGCCTCGCCGGTGCAGAAACGCCCTACGTCATGACCAACAGCGTATTCGACGTCAAGCGCTTCGAGATTTACGCACCTATCTGGACAGAGTCGATCGAGAGTGACGGACTGCTGTCCTTTGATCCGTTCGCGGAGGAACAGGAATCGACGCTCGAGCTGGTCGGGTTCCTGGCGCTGGAGCTCAACTTCGCCGGCTATCACGACAATCTGCTGGGCAACATCAAGCTGGCGATGATCGTTCTGGCTATCCTGATGATCGCATCGGGGTTTCTTGGCCGCTTGTCGCTGCGCCACGCGCTGCAGTCCATCTCCGATCTGCAGGCACCAATTGCCGAACTCGCTGACGGCAACCTTAACGTCCGTTTCAAACCGGCAACCCACAGGGAAATCTCCGAGATCGTCGAAGCGCTGGAGTCAACGACCACCGCGCTTGGCGAGCGCGATGAGAAACTGCTTCGGCTGGCCAACCACGATCCGCTGACGGGTCTGTTTAATCGCCGCCGATTCTCCGACGAACTCGAGGCCCTGCTGGTCAAGGGTACAAATGCCGGGTCGAATACGCGCGGTGCCCTGCTGTTCGTTGACCTCGACCAGTTCAAATACGTCAACGACACCTGCGGCCATCCGGCGGGCGACCGACTGATCAAGACCGTCGCGGACTGCCTGTCTTCGACGGTCGGCGATCGCGGCATCGTCGCCCGATTCGGCGGCGACGAGTTTGCCATCGTATTGTCCGACGTCAACAATCGGGAGGCTGAGCGCATTGCCAGCGAGGTTCTGGATGCAATGCGGCAACTGTCGCACGTTGAGGGCGAGACGGTGCTGCACATCCATTGCAGCATCGGCGTTACCATGATTCGCGGCACCGAGGCGTCGCGCGACGAACTGATCGCACAGGCAGACATCGCCTGTCGCGAAGCCAAGGCTTCAGGCCGCAATCGCATCGAGTTCTACCGCGTCTCCCGCCGGGAGGCGGAGCAAATGTCGGCCGACGTTGGCTGGATGCGGAAGCTGCGCGAGGCAATCGACGGCGATCTCTTCAGCATGCGCTTCCAGCCGGTCGTACATATCGATACGGGCGAGACCGCGCATTACGAAGTTTTGATTCGACTAAAAATGGACGACGGGCAGCTTATTGGTCCCGACATGTTCCTGCCGGCAGCAGTGCGTTTCGGATTGATGGCCGAGATCGATGAATGGATGATCAGCAATTCGATCAGGGCGCAAAAAGAAAACCGTGGCAACCACGATTCCCTGCGCCTTGCGATAAACCTGTCGGCCAATGCCTTTGAAAGCGAGAATCTGACGAGCTTCGTCAAATCCGAGCTCGAGGCCAACGACGTGCGTGCCGAAGACATCTCCTTTGAGATCACCGAGAACCTGGCCGTGCGGCACCTGAGTTACGTCGAAAGCCAGGTGCAGTCGCTGCGCGAGCTGGGCTGCAAGGTTGCGCTGGATGATTTCGGCAAGGGCTACAGCTCGCTTGGCTACCTGCAACAGCTATCCTTTGACTACATCAAGATCGATGGCTCGTTCATACGCAACATCGTAAAGAACCCGGTTGATCGGAAACTGGTGCGGCTGATTGCAGAGATCGGTCGTGAGGCCGGTATGCAGACGATTGCCGAATATGTACAGAGTGCTCCGGCCTTCTCGCTGCTTGCTGAGCTGGGCGTCGACTATGCCCAGGGCTTCTATGTGGGCAAGCCGGTCGCCGTGCCCCGGCCCCGCACCCTGCCGGTTTCGTTGGCGAGCAAGCGCCGCCGCGCCAGAACGGCAGACAAGTCAGCCTAGACTCCCGCAGGGGGCGCTGCCCACTGCTTCTCCACTCCTCGCGATGCGCTCGTCAACCGAACGCGCGATCATGCATTGTGTCAAACTGAACTGACCGGTCGGCGCAGTGTATTCTGAACGCTTATGAGTTACGACGAGCCCAACAATCCAGTTCCCCTCATAGCCGTGGTGGCGGCCGTGGTTGCCGCTGCCGCGTTCGGCTGGTTCTACTGGTCGGATCGCGAGGCGACTCTCGCCGAGCCCCCGGCTGAGCCGATCGCTGAGCTGCCGCCTGAGCCGGTCGATGAGGGTCCTGCCTATCCGCTTCCGCCGGCCATGCCGGAGCGCAGCGCGCCCGAAACGCTGACGCCGCTACCGCCGCTTAGCGACAGCGATCGTTACTTCGAGCTGGAGCTTGCCGGCGTGCTCGGCAGCGGCATCGCAGAAGTCCTCGTCAACGAGGCGCTGATCGAGAAGGTGGTCGCGACCATCGATAACCTGCCGCGCTCCATCGTCTCGGAACGCATACGTCCCGTTGGCGGGCTGTCCGAGCCGTTCAGCGCCGATGGCCAGGATGGCAGTGGCGCCTTCACGATGAACCCGGCCAACTACGACCGCTACGACCTGCTGGTCGTGATGCTGGCCCGTGCCGATCGTGACGAGCTCGTTGACGTTTACCGACGCTTCTATCCGCTGTTCCAGGAAGCCTATGAAAGCCTCGGCTATCCGGATGCGTACTTCAACGATCGGCTGGTCGAAGTCATCGACCACTTGCTCGAGACACCCGACGTGCCGGAACCGATTGCCCTTGTACGGCCGCATGTGCTGTATGAGTTCGAGGACCCGGCGATCGAGAGTCGTTCGGCCGGACAGAAGCTGCTGATCCGCGTCGGTAGCGAGCACCGCGTCGTCATCAAACAGTTTCTCGAAGACATACGCGACCGGATTACGGTGAACGTTCCCGGCAACCGGAACTGAGGTCGCGCAAGGTGATAGTCCCGCTGCCACCGATCTGACATCATCGGCATCGGGAGCCTTTCACTCGGGGGAAAGTCTATGCGTCACCTGATCACGGTCGGGATTGTCTTAGGTCTCGCGTCGCCGGTCGTTGCCGATGACCTGCTCGGATACGATGAGGAAACCTCGGCGGCCCAGCGAGAACTCGAAAGCGTCTTTGACAGCAACCTGAGTCGCCTGGACATGGACGCGTGGCTCCGCCGTATGTCGGAGTACCCGCATCACGTTGGCTCCAGCGCCGGTCGCGAGGTCGCCGAGTACGCAGCGTCGCTGCTCGCATCCTGGGGCTACGCGGCGGAATTTGCCGAGTATGAGGTTCTCATTCCGACGCCGGCCACCCGCGAGCTCGAGTTGATCGCGCCAACGACCTACCGGGCGACGCTGGTCGAAGACGCCGTCCCGGGCGACGCCAGCTCTGCAAGGCAGGACGAACTCCTGCCTCCCTACAACGCCTTTTCCATCGATGGCGAAGTCGAAGGCGAGCTGGTGTTCGTCAACTACGGTTTGCCGGAGGACTACGAGATCCTCGAGCGCCATGGGATCGACGTTACCGGCAAGATTGCCATCGCCAAGTACGGCCGCTCCTGGCGCGGCATTAAACCGAAGCTGGCCGGTGAGAAGGGTGCCATCGGCACGCTGATCTATTCCGATCCGGCGGACGATGGCTACGGCGCCGGTGACACCTACCCCAAAGGCCCGTTCAAGCATGAGAGTGCCGTTCAGCGCGGCTCCGTTATGGACATGCCGACGTATCCTGGCGACGTTCTGACCCCGGGTGTCGGTGCTACCGAGCGTGCGCGTCGTCTCGACCGCGAGGACGCGCCGACGATTACGAAGATTCCCGTCCTGCCCATCTCGCACCGCGACGCCCTGCCGCTGCTGGCCGCCATGGATGGCACGGTCGTGCCGCCGGAATGGCGCGGCGGCCTGCCGATCACCTATCACCTCGGCCCCGGGCCGGCGCGAGTGCGCATGAAGGTTGAGTTCGACTGGCAGCGAGTCACGGCCTACAACGTCATTGCCCGGCTGGAGGGCAGCGAGTTTCCCGACGAATGGGTGATTCGTGGCAACCACCACGACGGCTGGAATCATGGCGCCGCCGATCCGGTATCCGGTCTCGTCGCTTTGCTGGACGAGGCGCGCTCCGTCGCCAGGCTGGCGGCCGCCGGTCAAACGCCGAAGCGGACGATCATCTACGCGGCCTGGGATGCCGAAGAGCCGGGAATCATCGGCTCCACGGAGTGGGCCGAGCACCACGCTCGCGACCTGCAGCGACATGCCGTTGCCTACCTGAATACCGACGGCAACTCGCGCGGTTTCGTCAACATTGGCGGAAGCCACAGCCTCGAACGTTTTTTCAACCAGATCATGGAAGACGTCGACGACCCACACCTTGGCATCAGTCTCAAGGACCGACGCCGGGCCATTCTGACCGTCAATGCCAGTAGTGAGCAGGCGAGGGCGGACGCCGAACGCGCCGATCTTCGCATCAGTCCGCTGGGCTCGGGTTCGGACTACACGTCATTCCTGCAACACCTGGGCATCTCCTCGGCTAATTTCAGCTTCGGCGGCGAGGGCAGCGGCGGCAGTTACCACACGCTCTACGACACCTACGAGCACTACACGACCTGGCGGGATCCGGACCTGATCTACGGCGAGGCTCTGGCGCAGGTTGTGGGCCGGGCAACCCTGCGTCTTGCCAACGCGCCTAGGCTGCCCTTCGAGTTTTCCGGCCTCGCCGACAACCTGGCCCTGTACGTCGATGAGCTCGAAGAGCTGGCAACGGACATGCGCGATCAGACGGCGTTGACCAATCGGCGGCTCGATGACGGCACCTGGGCGGCCGCTATCAACCCCTATGACACGTTGGGACCGCCGCTGCGCAAGGTGCCGGTGCCCTACTTCAATTTTGCGCCGCTACAGAATGCGGTCGCACGACTGCGATCCGCCGCTGATGCCTACGGTGAGATCCTGGCAACGGGGTCGCCTGCCGACGCGGAGGTCAATCGCATGCTGTACCAGGCCGAGCGGCTCATGACCCGCGACGAGGGTTTGCCGGGACGCAGCTGGTACAAGCACTATGTCTACGCGCCCGGTTTCTACACCGGCTACGGGGTTAAGACGCTGCCGGCCGTGCGCGAGGCGATTGAGCAGCGAGAGTATGCCGTCGTTGCCGAGCAGATCGACATCGCCGCCGAGGTCCTGAACGGACTGTCAGCGCACATCGAAGCCATCGTTAAACGGGAGAACGAGTCATGAGTCGGAAAATCGGTTACGGCATCCTTGCCGCGTTGCTGATGCTTCTTCAGAGCCTGGCGCTGGCGCAGTCTTCCGTGCTGCCCGAGGTGCCGGAGGGCGCCCAGGCGGTCTCGCTGAACGGTGAGCCCCTGTACCCGGCCGAGCCTTCAGCGGCCGTCGTGGAGAATCTTGCTGCGGCACGCCGAGACTACGAAGCCGATCCGGACGACGCCGATAACATCATCTGGCTCGGCCGGCGACAGGCCTACACCGGCGATTATCGCGGCGCGATCCTGACCTTCAGCGAAGGCATCGCCAAACATCCCCGCGATCCGCGGCTGTATCGACATCGAGGGCATCGCTATATATCGATCCGCGAGTTCGATCGTGCCATCGTCGACCTGGAGATGGCGGCTTCTCTAATCGAGGGTACGGAGAACGAGATCGAGCCGGACGGCGCGCCAAACCCGCTGGGGATTCCGGTCAGCAGTCTGCACGGCAACATCTGGTACCACTTGGGCCTTGCGTACTACCTGAAACAGGACTGGGAGAACGCGCTGCGCGCCTACACCAACGGCTACAACGCCTCCCGTAATGACGACAATCGGGTTTCCACAACTCATTGGCGCTACATGATTCTCTGCCGGATGGGGCGCGAAGCCGATGCGATGGCGGCGGTTGCCGACATCACGCCCAACATGAACATCATCGAGAACATGAGCTATCACTCGCTGGATCTGTTCTATCGCGGTGACCTGTCCTTCGAGGAACTCGTCGGCGATCGCGAGGATAGCCCGGCAGGCTCGGCCGTGCTTTACGGCGCGGCGAACTGGCTCTATTGCCAGGGAGAAACCGATCGGGCTGACGACATGCTCGAATCGATTACGTCGACGACGAGCTGGGCCGGATTCGGCTTCATTGCGGCGGAGGCGGATCTGGCCTCGCGTTGACCTCGGCGACGTCGCCGGCCTTTCGTCCGCCAACGCGGCGCCGAATTGATGCGGCGCCTGCGGCGGTGACCGAGCGCAGATAGCGGACTGAGATACTCGGTCCCGCCTCGCGGTAGACGATATAGAGTCCGCTGCAAATGATGATGGTGCTACCAATGACGACGTATCGGTCCGGCACTTCACCCCAGATGAAATAGCCGGCAATGGCTGCGCCAATCAGGGCCGTGTATTCGAACGGCGCCAGTATCGCCGGTGCGGCGCGGCGGTAGCCGCCGACAATGCCGACCCAGGCGCCGACGGAGCAAAGCCCCGCCAGGAAGAACAACCCCCAGCCGGCGGGTGTCGGCCTGACGAACTCGTCAGCGAGCGAAAAGGCCGAGAGCACCATCGGGCCCGCAATCACGTATACCGACATCGCGTAGGTGGTTTCGGTGGCGGCGAGTTTCCTCGCCGTTACTGCAAGACCCGCGTAGGCGGCCGCCGCCGCGAGCACGCCGAGCGCCGCCGGTGTCAGCATGCCGCTGCCCGGCCGCAGCACGACCATGGCGCCGGCAAACCCGACAATGACCGCCACCCAACGGCGCCAGCCGACCTGTTCGCCAAGCATGGGCACCGACAGCGCCGTGACGATCAGCGGAGCGGTAAACGCGAGCGCCAGGGCGTTCACCAGCGGCATTCGGCTCAGGCCGTAAAAGAAGCCGAACATCGCCGTCGTTGCCAGCAGCGTGCGCAGCACATGCCACCGCCAGCGGCGCGTTTTCAGGCTGCTCAAGCCGCCGTACCAGCGGGAGATGCCCAGGAAAATGGTGAGTCCGATAACGCTGCGCAGGAATACAAACTGCGACAGCGGATAGTCGGCGAGCAGCCACTTGGCGCAAAGGTCGAGGCCCAGGCCGCCCGATACACCCAGCATCAGGTAGCTGACCGCCTTGCCGAAAGAGTCGTCTGTTGGGGTCTGGCCGCTCACCGCAGGTCCGCTATGGCAGGCCCGATCGGTCGCTTCCGCTTCAGGCGAGGTTAAGGAAACGAGCCCGCACGTTCAGCCTCGGTTCATGGCCGATGCGTTCTACTGCAGGCCAGCAAGATTATTGTGCGTGAGAGGTTGAGACGATGTCCAGACCAGCAATTGAAGGTGAATTTCGCCGTTTCCTGGCCGCTAAATCGGCTGTCTACCTGCTATTGATCGGCCTGCTTTTCGCTGCGTCGGTGTGGGCCGATGCTCCGGGCGAGATGCGTCGTTCGCAGTCCGTCAGTATCGCCGAGGGCGGCCGAACCGGTCAGCCAGGGAGCGCCGCGACGAACGACGAATACCCGGCTATCAGTGTCGACGAGAAGCGAAGTTCTCCCGGTCGTGCCCTCGCCGAGGCCTCAGCCGACCGTCCGGCAAGTGCGCAATCGCTGGCCTGGGACTTCTGGATCTATGATGCCGACGTCATCGTCTTCGGCGATGACGACCGCGATGGTTACTTCTACGGCATCGATCTCCTGTTCGACGCCGACACGGTCTATGACTCTGCCAGGGTCTATGCCGTTGCCTATCTGAGCCTCAACGGCGGTCCCTGGAACGAGTATGCGGTTACCGACGATTTCATCATCAACGGGGCCACGTCAGGTGACGAGTTCGTCCTCGTGACCGAACTGGAGTCCGGCTATCCGACCGGCAGCTATGACCTGCTGATCGAGCTCTATGATTCCTTTACCGGTGAATTCCTGACCGACTTCGGTCCTGAGTCGAGTTCCGCGTTGAGCTTCCTCGCGCTCGAGGACTTCAACCGCGACGCGCCGCTGTTCGACGTGCCGGTCGCCGCCAGCCGCGGCAACGGTGGCGGCGGCGCCTCTGGCGCCTGGCTCATGCTCGGTCTCGCCGGTGCGCTCGTTTGGCGCAAACGGCGCGGATCGAAAGAGGCCGTCTGACGACGCATCGTCAGCGCAAACATCCACCGGAATGGACGCGGTCGACAGGGACGTCGGCCGCGTCTTTTTTTGCTGCCGAGCCTGACGGGATGCATAGACGTTTCGAAGCCGGTCTATACTGGGCATGTATTCACCGGCCAGCAGGCTGGCTTCGAGGTTAAGCCCATGAACGATGACCGCCGAAGGCTTCGAGCCGACCACAGGCCGGTCGGTGACCATGCCAGCGAAGGTCCTCAGTCGGCTGACCGCCGCCGGATCCTGGCAACGACAGGGAGCATGCTTATGGCATCCGCACTCGCGAACGTCTGGCCGGCGGCCGCAGCCGATACCCGGGTCCTGCGCTGGGGCATAGTCGGTACCGGCAGCATCGCGCGCTCGATGGCGACAGTCATCAACCGGGTACCTGCCGCGACCCTGGCAGGGGTTTCCAGTCGCCGCATGAGCTCCGCGCGGGAATTCGCTGATGCCAATGGCGCGGCGCTGGCGTTCGACAGCTGGTCCGACCTCATTGCTGCCGACGAGGTCGATGCCGTCTACGTGGCAACGCCGACGGGGGTTCGCGAAGAGATCGCCATTGCCGCCGCCCGCGCCGGCAAGCACGTGTTGGCGGAGAAACCATTCGCCAGCGCCAGTTCCGTGGAGCGCATTGCAGACGCCTGCCGCAGCAACGACGTCGGCTTTATGGACGGCACGCACTTTGGGCATCATCCGCGTACGGCCGAAGTTCGTCGCCGGCAGGCAGAAATCATCGGCGTACCCTGGTCGCTGGTCACCACTTTCCATTCGCCGCTGATGGACCGCAGCAACATTCGCTATAACGGCGATCTCGAGCCCATGGGCGCGGTCGGGGACGTCGGCTGGTACTGCATGCGGGCCATTGCCGAGTACTTGAGCCCGGATCTGCAGGTCGATGGACTCTCAACGTTCCTGCGACGCGATGAGGAGACCGGCGCCGTCATCGGCGGCAGCGGGGTGATTCGCATGAGCAACGGTTCGACGAGCACCTGGAACTGCGGCTTTGATTCCCAGGCGGTGCTCACTCTGCTGCGTCTCACAGGTCGCGGCGGAGCGCTCACCATGGACGACTTTGCGGCCAACAATGCCGACGGCTCGGCCGACTACGACGTCTGGCAGGGAGACTGGGGCACAACGGCGGCCGAAACCCGGCACGTGGCGTCCGACTGGGCCTCAAGGGACCTCATGTTCAGTGATTTTGCGGTGATGGTCGACGATGCTGAACTGCGCGAACGCAGCGTCTCCGATACCTTGCGCACCCAGCGGTTGCTGGATGCCATTTGGCAGAGTGGGATAGACAACGAGGCCTGATGGGCCGGGGCCGGGTATGGCCCGGGATCAACGTTATCCGCTACGAGCTCTTTGCTGCGGCGGTTTCGCCGCGCGGCAGGCGTGAGTGAACCATCACGCCGCGACCCCAGGCGGCGAGGGTATCGAAATAGGCGTAGAGCGCCGGCACCACCAACAGGGAAACCAGGGTCGAAAACGCCAGTCCGCCAATAATGGCCCGCGCCATCGGGAAGTAGGGCGGCCCGTCGCCACCGACCTGGGTGCTACCCATGGCCAGCGGCGCAAGACCCAGAATGGTCGTCGCCACCGTCATCAGGATGGGCCGCAGGCGGTCTCTTCCCGCTTCGACAATGGCGCGATTTCTTTTCATGCCTTGCAGGCGCAGATGATTGATGTGATCGACGAGCACGATGCCGTTGTTCACCACGACGCCAATCAGAATCATGATGCCGATCGAAGCCATGAACGAGAACGTCGTGCCTGTCGCGGCAAAGAACAGGAACACGCCGAACACCGAGAACACAATGGAGCCGAGAATGATGGCGAACGGAAACAGCAGCGACTCGAAAAGCGCCGCCATCACCAGGAAGATGCAGGCGATGCCGAGCAGGATGTTCGTCGCCATCATTTGCTGGGTCTCGTCCTGGCGCTCGAAGCCACGACCGAACTTCCAGCTGTACCCCGGGGGTAACTGAATCTCGTCCATCAGCCGCCTTGCCTTCGGGCTCACGCCGTCGAGCGTCGCGCCGTCTGTCAGGTTCGCCGAGATAACGAGTGCCGTCTGCCGATCGGTGCGCTTGATGGTCGACGGCGAGTAACCCATCCGCAGGCTGGCGATGCTGCCGAGCGTAATCCGACGGCCATCAGCGGTATACAGGGGCATGCCTGCCAGCTGTTCGACGGTTTGCCTGTCGCCATCGCGATAGGCAACCCGAACTTCGATCTCCCCCGAGTCACCACGGAACTCACGCAGGTTGCGCCCGCGCATTGCATCGCCGACTGCCTGGGCCACGTCGCCCGAGGTTAGTCCGACCGAGGCTGCCCGGGTCCTGTCGACGATGACCTGCACTTCCCGCTCGCCGCGTTCCGCATCCGTTCGCAGGTCCTCAAGGCCGTCCAGGGTGGCAAGTACGCGGACGACGTCTTCGCCAATATCATTGAGGCGACTGGTCGAATCCCCGGCAATCTGCAGGCTGAATCCCTCGCCGCCGCCCTGCTGATTAAAATCAAAGGTGGGATCGCCGATCGCGAGCTCCGGCAGGTTGGCCTTGATCCCCTCCAGCACGTCCGCCGTGGCGACCGTGGCGTGCTCCTCGTCTGTCAGGAGAATCACCGTGCCCGCTTCGCCCTTCTCGTAGAAGCTGTAGACCGTTTCGATGTCGAACGCGGCCTTGTTCTCGAACAGGTAGGCCTCGATCCTGTCGACCGAGGCCTCCACACGATGCAGCGGGTGTTGGCCCTCAATGCGGTAGTCCATGTACAGGCGGCGGCTCGACTCCTGGGGAAATGCATCGAACTTGACGAGTTCGAGGGCGAGCGGGCTCACGCCGATGGCGCAGGTCAGCACGATCAGCCCAAAGGTCTTCCACGGGCGAACCAGGATCCACTCAAGCATCGATACATACCGTCGGGTCAATACGGCGATGATCCGGCCACTGCCGGCTTTCTTCTCGGGCAGCTTCACCCGCGCCGCGAGCATCGGCACGAGGGTCTGGGCAATGAGCAGCGAGGCGAGCAGCGCAACGATGATGGTCGTCGAGACGTGCGAGAGGAATACGGTGATGTCAGTCTGGGTGCCGAAGCGGATGGGCAGGAAGACGATAATGGTCGTCATCGTGCCGGCGATAACGGCGATGCCGACCTCTTTCACGCCTCGATAAGTCGCCTCGAAGGGTTTGCCCGGATCTATGGCGCGATGGCGAAAGACGTTCTCGACGACGACCACGGCATTGTCGACCAGCATACCGACGGCCAGCATCAGCCCCATCATCGTCAGGATGTTGAGGCTGAGCCCGCTGAAGTACAGGGCGCCCAGCGTAATCATGAGTGAAAACGGCACAGCAGCCGTGACGATCAGCGTTGTCGAAAGCTGCCGCAGGAACAGGTAGAGGACGCCGATGGCGAGCCAGGCACCAATCAGGCCGGCGTTCAGCAGGTCTCCGAGGGACTTCCGAACATCGTCGCCCTGGTTGTCCATGGCCATGATCTGCACGCCCTGAAGCTGCGGCAATGCCCGAACTTCATCCACCTCCGCCATAACGCGATCCGTGACCTCGACCAGGTTCGCGCCGGTCGATTTGCTGATCGCTACGCCGATGGCGTAGTTGCCGTTCAGGTGGCGACCGAACAATCGCTCCGGGGTTCGAAGTTCGACAGAGGCAACGTCGCGCAGCCGAATCCCGTTGGTGTTCACGATCAGGTTTTCGATGTCCGCCAGCGACTGAAACTCGCCGCGTGGGCGCAGGCTAAAGCGCCGACCGCCGTCGGTGATCCGACCGGCGCTCACTGCAAAATTGCTGCCGTCCAGGCGTTCGAGGTCGGCGTTCGTTACGCCGTGTGCGGCCATGCGATCGGGATCCAGCAGGATGCGAATCTCCCGCGGATCGACGCCATGAAGCTCGACGCGTGACACGCCTTCGATGCGTTCCAGGCGCCGCTTCAATAGTCGGTCGAGCATTTCGTAGCTGTTCGACAGGTCGTGGTCGCTGGAAATCCGCAGCTGCAGGATTGGCTGGTCGCCCAGCGACCCGGTGAACACCATCACTCGGCGGATGTCCTCGGGGAGTTCGTGGCGAATGGAGTCGACTTTCGCGCGGGCCTCGATGCCTTTGCTGCCCATACTCTCGTCCCAGCCGAACTGCAGGAAGATCTGCGCCATGTCTTCGGTTGACGAAGACTGCATGCGCTCTACGCCGCTTAGCGTTGCAAGTGCCTCCTCGACGGGTCGAGTGATGAGCTTCTCAACCTCTTCGGGCGTCGATCCCTGGTAGGGAATCTGGATGAAGATGCCGGGAAACTCGATGTCCGGAAACTTTTCGAGCGGCAGCAGGCGCGAGGCGATCAGGCCGACCAGCGCGAGGGCCAGGAACACGACGATCGTCGTGACCGGCCGGTGCAGGGCGAGTGCTGTATGGCGCATCGGTTTACGCGCCCGCAGGCTCGGCCGCCGGCAGCGACGAAGCATCGGTGGCCCAGCGCTTGCGATCAAGCAGCGAGTAAACCACCGGGATGACGATCAAAGTCAGCAGGGTTGAGACCAGCAGGCCGCCAATTACCGTAATCGCCATCGGCGTCCGAACCTCGGCACCTTCGCCGAGGCCTATGGCCATCGGCAAAAGACCCAGCGCGGTGGTCATGGTCGTCATCAGGATGGGGCGAAGGCGAGCTTGCCCGGCCTCGCGTATGGCGGCGGTTTTCTCCACGCCGGAGGCGCGCAGCTGGTTAATGAGATCGACCAGCACGATGGCGTTGTTGACCACAATGCCGGCCAGCATGATCACGCCGATGAAGGCAATGACGTTGACGGTCGTGCCGGTCAGGAAAAGCGCCCACACCGCGCCGACCAGTGCCAGCGGTATGGTGAACAGGATGACCAGCGGGTGAATGAGCGACTCGAACTGCGAAGCCATGACGAGGTAAACCAGGAAAACGGCGAGCGCGAGGGCGAACTGCATGGAGCGAAAGGACTCCTGCATCTCTTCGTTCTGGCCAGACACCATGGCCACAACCCCGGAAGGCATGACGGTACGATCGATAATGCCCTGCGCTTCAGCGAC
>CAZFVT010000024.1:0-17614 GCA_964522355.1 uncultured Woeseiaceae bacterium
GGTGTGAAATTCGCCCGCTGGCGAGAGCGAGAGATTTTTCGCCAGATCAAGGCGCGAAACCGCAGACATACTGGAGTATTTCGAGGATTTTGCAACGTAGAGCTGGCGGAAAAGGTCCGCTCGCAGCGCGGGTCGAGTTTTACACCAGGCTCCTAGACCATCGCGCGGATCGAGCCGCCGTAGAAGTAGTAGCCGAGGCCGATGGTGAAGAGAAAGTCGCCCCAGAGCGCATGCTCGATCGACACCAGCACGGTCGACCCCGTGCGCGCGTAGGTGGTGGCGAAGAGGTAGCCACCGGCGGCGGTGAGCGTGGGCGCGAGCCAATTGTTGAAGAAGAGGTGGGCGAGGCCAAAGACGAAGGCGCTCCACAGCACGCAGCCGAGCTGGGTCCTGAAGAGTCGCTCGTAGCGGTGGAAAAAGAATGTGCGGAAGAGCAGCTCTTGCGGGTAAACCGAGAGCAGCGGGTAGAGCACCATGATCACCAGCCACCAGGTCGGCTCGCGGCGCGGGAAGGAGAAGAGCAGCTCGGGACGCAGCACGGCGACGGCGAGGCTGATGAGGATCGCCCCCGGGATGAAGCGATGCAGGATCAGCGCCACGGCCGGACGCCAGCCGTCCAGCTCTCCGGAAACACGCAGACCGAGGCGACGGCGGTCGAAGTCCGGGTCGCGCAGCAGGAAGATCAGGCAGCCGGCGGCGGTGACCAGCAGGGTCGGCACGATGAGGCGCGAAAATTCTTCGCGTACGAAGTAGAGCCCGATCGGGAACGCGACGAAGAGAATCGACATCTCGATCCAGCGGGCGGCTGAGAGTCGCGAGCTCATCGATTCGGTCCGAGGACTAGATCTAGGGTTCGAGCAGCACGCCCGGGTTGACGTTGCCCTGCAGCGCCACCTTGTCCTCCGTGTAGCGTCGCGCGTCAGCGAGGTCGGTGGTCCAGTCGACGCCCAGCGCATCGCAGCCCGTGCCGACCATGTCGGCCAGCATCGGACCGGCGCCCTTGGTAAACAGGATGACAGGAATCTGCCGACCGTCGCGTTCGCGAATGAGGCCGTCCACGATCTTTTGCATCGGGTTTAATGAGAAGCGGAGATAATCGTCTCGCTCCAGCGCGGAGCCCCAGGTATCGAAGATCATCAGCGCCTGCGCCCCGGATTCGACCTGTGCGTTGAGATAAGCCGTCGTGGTCTCGGCAACGATGTCGAGCATCTTGTCGAGGACTGCCGGCGATTCCGCGGCAAGCCCCTTGATCGTTGCGAAGTCGCGACTCGACCTGCCCTCGACCATGTAGGTACCGACGGTCCACGGGCTGCCGGCGAAACCGATCAGCGGCACCGCGCCGTCCAGCTCGCGGCGAATCAGCGAAACCGCGTCGAAGACGTAGCCCAGGGTCTCGGCCAGATCAGGAACGGCCAGCTTGTTAATGTCCGATTCGGTCTGCACCGGCTGCTTGAAACGCGGGCCTTCGCCCGTTGCGAAGTAAAGCCCAAGCCCCATGGCATCCGGAACGGTCAGGATGTCGGAAAACAGGATGGCAGCGTCGAGCTGATAGCGCCGGAGCGGCTGCAAGGTGACCTCGCAGGCCAGCTCCGGGTTGGAAGCGAGACTGAGGAAGTCACCGGCCTGGGCGCGGACCTCGCGATACTCCGGCAGGTAACGGCCGGCCTGGCGCATGATCCAGAGCGGGGTTCTCGGTACGGGCTGACGCATCAGTGCGCGCAGCAGGAGGTCGTTTTTGAGTTCAGCTGGCATGTTTTTCTTCAGGTGTGTTCAGCAATGGTTGCCTGGATGGCTTCGGCAGCAGCCCGCGGGCTCTCCGCGTCACGGATCGGCCGACCGACGACGATGTGATCAGCGCCGTTGGCAAAGGCCTTGTCCACGGTGACGACCCGCTTCTGGTCGCCACTCGGTTTGTTGTCGACCGGACGAATGCCGGGCGTAATGACGAGCAGTTTCTCGTCGATAAACTCACGCAGTTTTGGCGCCTCCAGGCCGGAGGAGATTACGCCATCGCAGCCACTCTCCAACGCACGTTTGGCGCGCGAGAGCACCAGCGAGCTGATGTCGCAGTCGAAACCAAGATCGTCCATATCACCGCGGTCGAGACTGGTCAGGACGGTAACGGCAAGCACCTTGAGATCGTCGCCCTTGTTCTCGGCGGCTGACTCCATGATCGACTGATTGCCATGCACCGTGACGTAGCTCGCGCCACGATCCTTGAGCTGGCGAACGGCAGAGCCGACGGTAGCGGGAATATCAAAGAACTTGAGGTCGGCAAAAACCTTCTTGTCTTTCGCCAGCATCCAGTCGAGGAGCTCGAAGTACTCACCGGTCATCATCAACTCGAGGCCGAGCTTGTAGAAATTGACGGCATCGCCCAGCTCTTCGGCCAGGGCACGTGCTCGGCCGCAGTCGGGCACGTCCATCGCAAAAATGAGGCGGTCTCGGGTGTCTATGTTCTTGGCTGTCACGTTGGTTCGGCTACCGGATTGCCTGAGTCTGGCGGCGCATGATAGCACCGACTGTCGGTTGAGCCGTCAACCGCTTTCAACCCGCTCGACCTCCCGGAGCGCATAGCGATCGGTCATGCCGGCAATGTAGTCGGCGACGATCCTCGCCCGCTGAGTATCGTCTGCCCCATCGACGGCAAGCGCGAACTCGCTCGGCATGGCGGCAGGCTCCGCGAGATAGTGTTGAAAAAGCGCTTTCACCGAGCGCCTGGCGCGGTCCGTCATCTGGCGAACCCGCTCGTGCTTGTAGAGGTTGACCATCAGAAAGCGTTTCAGGGACTGATGTTCTGCCTGAATATCCTCGCTGAAGGCGACCAGCGGGCCCGGTTGACGCCGAACATCGTCAATCGACGCGGGGGCCGCTGCCGCAACGGCCTCACGGGTCGTTTCGATAACGTCGCTGACCACCCGATCGATCATGCGGCGGATGGTCTCGGGCACCAGCCGGGAACGTTCGATCGCGGGATGCAGCTCGAGAACGCGGTCATGGCAGCTGGCAAACAGGGGCTCCTCGCGGAGCTGGTCGATGCTCAGCAAACCGGCGCGCAAACCATCGTCGACGTCGTGATGGTTGTAGGCAATGGCATCGGCCAGGTTTACCAGTTGCGCCTCAAGCCCCGGCTGCTCGCGCTTCAGAAAGCGCTCGCCAACGTCGCCCAGCAGACGCGCGTTTTTGGCCGAACAATGTTTGAGGATGCCCTCGCGGGTCTCGAAGGTCAGATTCAGCCCGTCGAATTCGGCGTAGCGCTCTTCCAGCTCATCGACCACGCGCAGCGACTGCAGGTTGTGCTCAAAGCCACCGTAGTTGCGCATGCATTCGTTCAGGGCATCCTGACCCGCGTGGCCAAACGGCGTGTGGCCAAGATCGTGAGCCAGGGAGATTGCCTCGACCAGCGCCTCGTTCAGCCCAAGTGCCCCGGCAATGGTCCGTCCGATCTGCGCCACCTCCAGTGAGTGGGTGAGACGGGTGCGATACATGTCCCCTTCGTAGTTGACGAAGACCTGGGTCTTGTAGAGCAGACGACGAAAGGCGGATGAGTGCAGGACGCGATCGCGGTCGCGTTGAAAGACGCTGCGATAAGCGGCCTGCGGCTCGGGTACGCGGCGTCCGCGGCTCGTCGCATCGCTGGCGGCGTAGGGCGCCAGCCCCTGGCCACCATCACTCATGACGAAAGCGCCCCGCGAGCCTCCAGCACTACGCCGAGATCACGCTCATCGACATCGTCGCTTACGAATGCGCTGCCAAGGGTCTCGAGGAGAATGAAACGCAGGCGTTTTGCCAGCACCTTCTTGTCGAGCTGCATGGCGCTGCGCAGCGCTTCGGCGCTGATCGTCGTCGCGGTCACAGGCAGATTCGCGGCCTCGATCAGGGCACGCAGGCGCGCCTGCTGATCGCCCGGTATGGCACTGAGCTGTGCCGCCATAACCATGCCGGCACCGACCGCTTCACCGTGCAGCCATTCACCGTAGCCGACCGTATTCTCGATAGCGTGGCCGAAGGTATGGCCGAAATTGAGGATGGCACGACGGCCCTGCTCACGCTCATCTTCAGCGACCACCTCGGCCTTGATCTCGCAGGATCGGGCAACAGCCGCCGCCAGCGCCGCTGGTTCACGCTGCATCAGGGGCTCGATGTTCTGCTCCAGCCAGTCGAAATAGTCGAGATCGGCGATGGCGCCGTGCTTGATGACTTCGGCCATGCCGGCGCTCAGCTCCCGGTCTTCGAGCGTGTTCAGGGTGTCCGTGTCGATGAGGACCAGTTCGGGTTGATGAAAGGCCCCTATCAGGTTCTTGCCGCCCGGATGATTGACGCCGGTCTTGCCGCCCACCGACGAATCCACCTGTGACAAGAGCGTGGTGGGCACCTGGATAAAGCGGACGCCGCGCATATAGCTCGCCGCGGCAAAGCCGGCGACGTCGCCAACCACGCCGCCACCCAGTGCAATGACCGTCGTATCCCGATTCGCGCCCGCGGCAACCAGGCCATCCATGATCAGCGAGAAGCTTTCCAGGGTCTTGTGAGCCTCGCCATCCGGGAGCTCAACGACGTTGTATGAAACCTCGCCGAGGCAGGCAGACAACAGATCGAGATAGAGCGGACCGACGGTTTCGTTGGTAACGATCAGGCAGTCGCTCCCCCGGATGTGCGGCGCAAGATCGTAGCCGCCACCCAGCAGCCCGCTGCCGATAACGATCGGGTAGCTGCGCTCGGCAAGTTCAACGGTTAGGCGAGTGTGAATCGTCATGGCTGCAAGTCTTCGAACCGGGCGCAAAGAGTACCAACATTTGACCCGAAACGAGCGGCTCTCCGGAGCCGCCTTGAAGCCGTCGGATTACAGGGAATCGATGATGTCCTTGGCCACCGCGTTGACGCGACGGCCGTCGGTGCGCACGACCAGATCGGCGATTTCACGGTACAGCGGGTCTCGAGCCTCCATGAGACGCTCGAGAACCTCGCGGGGATCACCGTCTTTCAGGAGCGGCCGCTCCCGGCCGCGCCGCGTACGTTCCAGCTGCTGTTCGATGCCGGTCTCGAGATACACGACGTAACCCCTGGCACCGAGATTGCTGCGCGTTTTCTCATCGATGATGGCACCGCCGCCGGTAGCAAGGACCAGGCCCTGCTTCAGGGTGAGCTGCTCAATCACTTTCGCTTCCCGGACGCGGAATCCGGCCTCACCTTCCTTCTCGAAGATGAAGGGAATGTCGACGCCGGTTCGAGCCTCGATCTCGTCGTCGGAGTCGACAAAATCCATGTGCAGCATGCGGGCGAGCTGCCGGCCTACGGCAGACTTGCCGGCGCCCATGGGACCGATGAGATAAAGGTTGTTCGGCGGATTCATTCAGCTAACAGGGGATTGGCTCAGCGTTGGTCGGAGAAGAAAAAGGGGGTTGATGGCTCAACCCCCTCGTTCATGTCTGCCTGGCTCATCCTGGATCAGAGGATGCTCGACCCTTCGGTCAGGATTCTCGGGGTCACGAAGATCAGGAGCTCGGCCTTGTTGGACAGGCGTGATCGTGACTTGAACAGGTTGCCGACGCCGGGGATGTCGCCCAGCCACGGAACCTTGGTCACCGTCTCGCGGCGCTCCGTTTCGTAGATACCGCCAAGGACCACCGTCTGTCCGTCGCTGACCAGTACCTGGGTCTGCACTTCACGCGTGTCGATACTGGGCACGAAGCCACCGGTGGCGCTGGGTACCAGCTCACCGACGCTGTCCTTGCTGACCATCAGATCCATGATGATGTTGTTGTCCGGCGTGATCTGCGGCGTCACCGTCAGGCTTAAGACCGCTTCCTTGAACTGGGTCGCGGTCGCGCCGGAGGATGCGGCTTCCTGGAAAGGAATCTCAACACCCTGCTTGATCGTCGCTTCCTTCTGGTTAGCGGTAATAACGCGCGGCGTCGATACGATCTCACCCCGGCCTTCCGTTTCGATCGCCGTCAGCTCCATGTCGACCAGGTAATCAGAACCAAGCACCGCCAGAGAGAAGCGGCCGGCGCTGTTACCAATCGGCACAGAGACGTTGTAGCGTTCGTCCAGATCCGGGAACGTGATCGGCGTGTTGCCCGACGGGTCGTTCAGCGCATCGGTAATCGAGGACAGGTAGTCGTTGGTTGCAATACCGGTACCACTGGTTACGGCTATGGTATCGCTGGAAATGTCGTTCGCGGTCAGGCCCAGACGAACACCGAGGTCGCGACTGAAGTCATCGTTCACGACGACGATGCGCGACTCAATCAGGACCTGGCGAATCGGAATATCCAGAGTCGTCACCAGGCGACGTACGTCCTGCAGACGCTCGGCCGTATCCTGCACCAGCAGCGTATTGGTTCGATCATCGATGGCGACCGTGCCCCGGTCTGAAAGCAGGGTGCCGCCGGTACCCGCCGTACCGCCGATCAGCGCGGCAAGATCACTGGCCTTGGCGTAGTTGACCTGCAGGAACTCCGAGTAGATTGGTTCGAGTTCGATCATTGCGGCACGCGCTTCAAGATCCGCCTGCTCACGTGCGGCAATCTCTTCGGCAGGAGCAACGATGATGACGTTGCCGTTCTCGCGCATGTCGAGACCCTTCGTGGTCATCACGATGTCGAGGGCCTGATCCCAGGGTACGTTCCTGAGGCGCAGGGTGACGTTGCCCTGAACCGTGTCGGAAACAACGATGTTGCGACCGGAGGTTTCAGCCAGAAGCTGCAGTACGGCGCGCGTTTCGATGTCCTGGAAATTCAGGGTCAGTCGCTGTCCGGAATACTCCCGGTTCTCCGAAAACACTGAGGATGCCGCTTCAGAGTCTTCAACGACCGGATTGATTTCGATAGTGAATTCGTTGTCCGACTGATAGGCCAGCTGCTCATAGCGGCCGTCTGCGGAAATGATGATGCGCGTGTCGTTGTTGGTGCGCAGCGTATCAACCGTCGTCACCGGCGTTGCGAAGTCGAGGACTTCGAGACGACGCATCAGCTCGGAGGGCAGCGACGTGTCGGAGAAGATAGCGATTACCCGACCGCCTTCCTGGCTGATATCAACCGGCGTGCCGGGATCGCTCAGCTGAACGACGACGCGACCACCGCCATCGCGGGTGCGCCGGAAGTCGACGTCATTGATCGAACGACCGCCGCTTGACGCGTAAGACGGGGTTGATTGGGCAGGTGCGGACGAACCGGCGAACTGGGTGGACAGCGAAGTATCGTCTTCGTCAGCGCCGAGCGTGACGATGAGCGTGTTGCCGCTGACTCGCGTGTCGTACGCGACCATGGTGTTCAGGTTCAACACGACGCGCGTGCGGCCATTGGCCTCAGCCGTGAGCACCGTGTTCAGCGCGCCCAGGTTGACGTCCTGACGTCGGGACGAAAGGCCCAGCGTGGTATCCGGAAGGTCGAGCGCAATCCGCGCCGGATCTTCAATCGTGAATGCCAACGGCTCGGGCGCGGTACCGCTCGTAATCAGCCGTAGCTCGATGCGTTGCCCCGGCAGGCTGTTTACCTGAACGTCCTGCAGGCGATTGCCATCCTGCGCGTTCGCAGCGTTGGTGCAAACGAGAAGCAGCAGTGCCTGAGCGACTACAGCCAGTCTTTTAATGAGCGTCATTCCAGTTACTCCCAGTTCCATTCAGGTATCAGTCGACAAGGCCGACCGCGGCTTCTCGCTCGAGATAACCGCCTATCCCGTCCGAAATAATTTCTACGACCTGTATTTCCGATTCGGTAATCCCGACGATCCTGCCGTCGTTCTGACCGATGTAGTTACCGGGCGTAACCCGGTGAATCAGGCCTTCTGAATCCTGCACCAGCCCGTAGTTCGTACCGCCCAGATCAAGGGTGCCAACCATGCGCAGCGAGTCGAGCGGAAACTGCTCAAGAAACTCTCTGCTGCGCTCCAGGTCAGGTCGAGTGCCGTTGTCGTTCTGCGCCGCTTGCGGCGTATCCGGTGCGAACGGCGAACGCAGGCCCTCGATGTCAGCGACGTAGGTAAAGCCGCGGTACGGCGTGATCTCCGGCAGTGGCTCGATGCGACCGCCGGGCCGGGACTTGATCTCATTAATATAAGAATCGAGATCGTCGATGTCGCCGCCGCAGGCTGTGAGACCCGTCGCGAGCAGCGCAAGCATCGCGATCAGCCGACTTTTTGCAAAAGCTTCCATTACTAGTCGGCCTCCTCTTCGAGATAGCGGTAGGTTTTGGCCGTTACCTCTATATTCAGTTGGTCAAACGAATCAGAACTGTCCGGCGCGACGCTGATGTCGTGCAGCGTCACGATACGCGGCAATGCAGCAACGCCGCTGACGAACTTGGCGATCTCGTGATAACCGCCCGAGAGCACGATGCGGATCGGCTTCTCGGCGTAGAAGTCGCGTGGCACTTCAGGTTGGGGCTGGAACAGGCGTTCCTGCAGCCCTGCGGCCAGGCCGGTTTGCGAGATGTCGACGATCAGGCTGGGTATTTCGGTTTCGCCGGGCAGCTGACGCAGCATGGTGCCGAAAGACTGCTCCATCTGGCGTAGCTGGGCGCGGTAGGCATCGTAGTTCGCGGCCTTCCGCTGTTTGCTTTCAAAGGACAGGCGAAGGTTCTGCTCTTCGGTCTGTGCTCGCTGCAGCTGGGGCGCCCGATCCTCGATAATGGTCCAGTAAATGCCAAGCGCGATGACCAGGGCGAACAGGATGGCGATGACGGCAGCACGGAATACCAGCGGCCAGCGGCCGATGTCGTTGACGTCAAGATTCTGCAGTTCTTCGACAAGATTCATCCTGCGTCCTCCTCGTCAGCGTCGGTGTTTACCTGTTGCATCGTCACTTCGAAAGAAGCCTGGCGAAGCGCACCGGACGTGTTGGTTTGAACGCGGGTCACACCGGGGTCGGTCAGCCATTCGGAGGCTTCGACCTGGCGCATCAACGCCGAAACGCGTGTGCTTGACTCAGCAACGCCAGAAACCTCGACGTTGGAGCCGCGCTGGCGCACCGCCGTAAGGTAAACACCCTCGGGCAGCCGGCGCGTGATTTCGTCAAAAAGATGAACGATCTCGGGACGACTTTTCTGCAGGCGCTCGATGATTTCCATGCGAGCCAGCAGGCGCTCTTTCTGACGCTCGAGGCCCTCGATCTCCTCGATGCTCTTGTCGAGCTCCTGGATTTCGGCGGTCAGTCGGGCGTTGCGATCTTTCTGAGTACTGATCATGCCTTCATAGAAGAATGCGACCAGTCCAACAACGACAACGCCGGCAATGACGGATGCGGCCATGGCCACGAGGAAGTCCCGTTGACGCCGCTGTCGCTCTGCCTCGCGCCACGGCAGCAGGTTAATGCTTGGCATGTCAGTCGAAGCTCCTCAATGCAAGGCCGCAGGCCGTCAGCAAGGCAGTTGCGTCCTTGGTAACGCCCTGGGATTTGGCTTTGGATGACACTTTCATCTGCCCCAGCGGGTTGCCGACCTCGGTCGGAATGCCTACGCGACTGGAGATGACGTCGGCGATGCCGGGAATGTTGGCGCAGCCGCCACAAACCAGAATCAGATCGGGCTGCTCGCGGCCACCACCGGACGCCAGGTAGAACTGCAGCGAACGGCTGACCTGCTGTGTCATGTCGTCAATGAACGGTTCCAGGACTTCCGGCTGGTAGTTGCTCGGCAGCCCGCCCTGTTTCTTGGCACGCCCGGCATCTTCCATGCTGAGACCGTAGGTGCGCATGATCTCTTCCGTGAGCTGCTGCCCGCCAAAGGAGAAATCGCGCGTGTAGATGACTTTCAGATCCTGGAGCACGGAGAAGGTGGTGCTGCTGGCTCCGATATCGACGATGGCAACGGCCTGGCCTGCTCCGCCGTCCGGCATCTGGTGGCCAAGCAGCTGACAGGCGTTTTCCAGCGCGAAGGCCTCCACGTCGACAATCTCGGTCTCGAGGCCGGCGGCGGTCACCGCGGACTGGCGCTGCTCGACGTTGTCGGTTCGGGTGGCGACCAGAAGCACGTCCATCAGCTCCGGATCTTTATCGTTCGGACCAATGACCTCCCAGTCAAAACTCACCTCTTCCATGGGGAAGGGAATGTACTGGTCGGCCTGAATTTCTACCTGGCCCTCGAGATCCCGCTCGGAAAGCGATGACGGCATCTGGATAATCTTGGTAATGGCTGCATCGCCGGAGATGGCGACGGCCACGTTTGTTGCTTTGGCGCCGGATCGCTTGATCGCCCGGCGGATCGCCTCGCCGACTGCCTTGGCATCGACGATCGCTTTTTCGTTAACCGAGGAGGGTGGCGTCGGTTCTGCGGCGTACGACTCGACCCGGTAGCGCTTTCCCTGCTGCGACAGCTCGATCAGCTTCACCGAGGATGTCGTTATATCGAGCCCAACTAACGGCTGGTTCTTTTTCCCGAAAAACACGCGATTTTTCCTTTAGATGACGGTAGTTTGCGATGCAATTTTATCGCGGCCGTGAGCAAGCGAACCCACTATATATAATTTAAATGTCAAATTAAACGTGACGTCATTCACTCTTCGGCGAAGCGTATGGTACGTCTGGTTAAGGTCTCGATTCCGTGAACTGGTCGACGCAACAAAACGGAATTATGCAAACTGAGAAACCGTTCCGATTTAAGCGGTCTAAATGCTCCGGAATACCCGTTTTGTGAACACCAGCGGCTGTTCCGCATTGCAGCACGGCTCATTTGCTGGCTATCATCGACCGGGTTCAGGCTTGGGCAAAAAGCCAGCGAACAAAACGACGTCCTTGGCAACCCGAGCGGCCCACCCTCAAGCTAGCGCAGAGACAGGCCGATAACTGCAAACCTATGCAGAATTCCACGCGCAAAAAGACAGAATCCCGACCTGGTCGCTCGCGCCGATGGTGGCGCGTCCTGGTCCTGATGACGGGCCTGGGCCTGTCGTCGGCATTCGCCATTACGGCAATGGTGATCGGTGCTTACCTTTACGTGGAGCCGGGCCTGCCGGAAGCGCAGACGATCCGAGAGATCCCCCTTCAGATCCCTCTACGTATATATAGTAGAGACGGGCGACTTATCGAGGAGATTGGCGAGCGTCGACGCGTCCTGGTGGACTACGAGGACCTGCCGCAACACGTCATTGATGCGTTTGTCGCCGCGGAGGACCGTCGCTTTTTCGATCATCCCGGCATCGACTACCAGGGCATACTTCGTGCGGCCTACCTGCTGGTGGCTACCGGCGAGATCAGCGGCGGTGGATCGACCCTGACCCAGCAGCTCGCGCGAGACTATTTCCTCACCCGGGAGCGGCTGTTTACGCGAAAGATCCGCGAAGCGTTCCTGGCCTACAAGATTGAACAGGAGTTCACGAAAGAGGAAATCTTCGCTCTGTTCGTGAACAAGATGTTCTTCGGCCAACGGGCGTACGGCGTTGCTGCCGCCGCGCAGGTTTATTTCAACAAGGATCTCGCCGACATCAACCCGGCTGAGGCAGCTACCCTCGCGGGCGTACTGCCGGCGCCCAGCGACTACAACCCGGTGCGCAGCCCGTTCTTTGCCGAGCGTCGGCGCGGCTACGTGCTTGGCCGCATGAACGCGCTCGGGTTTATCGACGACGAGACCTATGAAACGTCGATGGCTCACCCGATGCTGTCCAGGCTTCACGGCACCGCAAACGAGCTCTCGGCGCCGCACGTCGCGGAGATGGTCCGACGTGAGATGGAGCGTCGCTACGGCGTCGAGGATTACGACTCTCAGGGCTACAGCGTTATCACTACTATCGACTCGAGGCTACAGCGCGCCGCCAACTATGCCGTGCGTAATGGCCTGCTGTCGTTCACCCGGCGCCGCGGTTACCGCGGACCCATCGCGCGGCTGAATGAGAACATCGACCCGGCGATGCTGGACGCCACAGAGTTCGTCGACTGGCCGGAACCGATTCGGGTTTCCCTGCAAAACTACGGCAACCCGGGCGGCTTGCAGGTGGCGATGATCACCGCCGTCGATGACGAACGACGGTCAGCCACGATCGTCCTGCAAACCGGTGAGCGCACTACGCTGCCCTGGTTTGCGATGTCCTGGGCTCGCCCGTTCATCGATCGCAACACCGCGGGTGCCGCACCGGAACTGCCGAGCGAGATACTGGCCGCCGGCGACATCGTCTACGTTATGCCGATCACGGCGGGTGGTTTCGCGCTCGCCCAGCTGCCCGAAGCCCAGTCGGCGACCGTGTCCGTCGATCCTTACGACGCGGCCATTACCAGTCTTGTCGGCGGTTTCGACTTTGCACTGAGCAAATACAACCGGGCAACCCAGGCCGCGCGTCAGCCGGGCTCGTCGTTCAAACCCTTTATTTATTCTGCAGCCCTTGAGCAGGGCAATACGGCAGCGACAATCATTCTTGATGCCCCGGTTGTCATCAGCTCACGGGAGCTTGAGGAAGACTGGAAACCGCAAAACTACTCCGGCCGGGTCTACGGCGAACAGCGCATGCGCGAAGCGCTGGTTCGATCCATGAACCTGGCTTCTGTGCGACTGCTGCTGGACAACACCGGCATTGGCAACGCGGTCCGCCATATCGAGCCGTTCGGATTCAATGACGCGGCCCTGCCGAGAAACGGTTCGCTGGCGCTCGGCGGCGGCAACGCCTCGCCGCTGGATGTCGCACAGGCGTATGCGACCTTTGCCAATGGCGGCTATGCGGTCAAACCCTACGTCATCGATTCGATTTTTGACGCCGACGGCAAGCTTCTGTATCGCGCCGATCCTGTGGTGGTTTGTCAGCGTTGCGAACCGGAAGGATCCGAACAGGCCGAGGCCGGCCAGCCCCGGGCCATGGCCGAACCGCTCAGTGATCCTGAGGGTGCACGGAGGATTGTTGCGGAGGTGGCAAGCCGTTTTCACTACCTCGCGGATGAAACCGGACCCGGCTACTTCGAGCTGCTGGAAGACGACTACGAGATGCAGCTCATGCAGATGGCCGAGGTCGGCCTGACTTACAAGCCGGATGCCACCACGGCGCCGGAACTGTTTGAGGACGTGAACCTGGCCGACCGCATCATCACGGAGCAGAACGCCTTCCTGATCCAGGACATGATGCGGGACGTGGTACGCCGCGGCACCGGCGTACGCGCGTGGCGTGCGCTTCGCCGCCGGGATCTTTCCGGCAAGACCGGTACTTCCAATGACCGCCGCGATGCCTGGTTCGCCGGGTTCAACAGCGATATCGCTGCCGTCGTCTGGGTCGGATACGACGATGATCGTCCGCTGGGTCCTCGCGAGGAGGGTTCCCGAACCGCGCTGCCGATCTGGATTGATTTTGCCCGCGATGCGCTGGTCGGTGTGCCGGAAAACAGCATGCCGATTCCTGAGGGTATCGTGACGGTCCGCATCAATCGCCGCACGGGCTGCCCGGCCGATGCGCGAACGAACATTGAGGATGTCATGTTCGAGTCCTTCCGGATTGGTAAGGTACCGGAGTGCCAGACGGCCGAATCTCTTGAGGACATCTTCAATATGGACGACGATCTCGGCGCCGCGGACCTGTTCCCAAGCCCGGACGTGACGACGGATCTCGAAGCTGAAACCCCGAAGCCGGAGGAGACACTGTTCTAACCAAAAACGCTGATGTAACGCTCTGCACCCCACCAGATTGACCGTTTATATACGCCGGAGGCGATAAGCACGATGGGCAGAAAAGCAGTTATTGGAGATGATCGCGCACGCACCGTGCTGGCACAGGAAGCAGCCCGGATCATCGTCGAACAGGGCATCCAGGACTACAGGGTTGCCAAGAAGAAAGCCGCGGAACGACTGGGTATGTCCGGACGTGGCGCCTTACCCGGAAATTTCGAAATCGAGCAGGCTGTCGCAGAGCACCTGCAGATTTTCCAGTCAGACACCCACCATTCGTTGCTGCACAGCCTTCGAGTGGCCGCTCTGTCAGCGATGGAGTTCTTGTCGCCGTTCACACCGCGACTGGTGGGGCCGGTCCTGGCAGGAACCGCCGGCGAGTACTCGTCGGTCAACCTGCACCTGTTCGCAGACAGCGCCGAACAGGTCGCTTTTCACCTGGATGCCGATGGCGTCGTCTACAAGCCGTTTGACCGGCGCTACCGCGGCCGGAAAGGCAAGTCCCAGGTCTGCTCCGCGTTTGCCTTCATTCACGATGACTCAGACATCGAAGCGACGGTGTTCCCTTATGACGGGTTGCGGCAGGCACCGCTAAGCCCGGTCGACGGCAAGCCGATGCGGCGCGCGGATGCGCGAAAGGTTCAGGCACTGGTCACAGGACGGCAGCCCCTGGCCGACGTTGACCAGGCGCTGCCAGAGACGAACGGGTACGCCTAGCCGCGCGAATCGATCGCAGAGTAGTCGCGTCGATCTGCGCCCGTGTACAGCTGTCGGGGACGGCTGATCTTGGCACCCGGATCGGTAATCATCTCTTCCCAGTGCGCGACCCAGCCTACGGTCCGGCCGATGGCAAACATGACCGTGAACATTGACGTGGGGATACCGAGCGCCCGGTAGATGATGCCGGAGTAGAAATCGACGTTCGGGTACAGGTTCTTGGAGATGAAGTACTCGTCTTTCAGCGCGACCTGCTCGAGTTCCAGCGCCAGCTCGAACAGCGGGTTGTCGGTCTCGCCCAGATTCTTCAGAACCCTGTGGCACATCTCGCGGATGATCGTCGCCCGCGGGTCGAAGTTCTTGTAGACGCGGTGACCGAAGCCCATGAGGCGGAACGGGTCGTTCTTGTCCTTGGCCTTGGCGATGTACTTGTCGATCTGGCTGACGTCGCCAATTTCTTCCAGCATCGTCAGCACCGCTTCGTTCGCACCGCCGTGGGCCGGTCCCCAAAGCGCGGATACGCCGGCGGCGATCGCAGAATAGGGGTTGGCGCCCGAGCTGCCTGCCATGCGGACGACCGAGGTTGAGCAGTTCTGCTCGTGATCGGCGTGCAGAATGAACAGCAGGTCCAGCGCTTCCGCAGCAACCGGGTCGATCTGGTAGGGCTCCGCCGGCACCGCGAAGAGCATGTTCAGCAAGTTCTCGCAGAAGTTCAGGTCATTCCGCGGGTAGATAAAGGGCTGACCAATAGACTTCTTGTAAGCAGCGGCGGCGATCGTCGGCAATTTGGCGAGGATTCGATGGGTGAATATCTCCCGGGCCGACTCGTCGTGAATATCCATCGTGTCGTGGTAGTAGGCTGCCATTGCGCCTACGCCAGAGGACACCATCGCCATCGGGTGAGCGTCGTATCGGAAACCGTTGAAGAAGCGCAGCATGCCCTCGTTCAACATGGTGTGGCGCGTAATTGAGGTCTCAAAGGCCTCGAGTTCGGTCGCGGTCGGCAGCTCGCCATAGAGCAGCAGGTAGCAAACCTCGATGAAATTCGATTCGGCAGCCAGCTGCTCAACGGGGTAACCGCGATACAGCAGCACGCCTTCCTCACCGTCAATGAAGGTGATCTCGCTGTCGCAGCTGCCCGTCGCTACAAAGCCCGGGTCGTAGGTGAATACGCGCTGCTGCTTATAGAGGCTGCCGATATCGACGACATCGGGTCCCAGAGTGCCTTTCCGAACCGGCAGCTCCACCTTGGAGGAGCCGTCTGGCGAAATCAGCGTGTATGCATCTTTGGTCATTTTCTACCTCGAGAAATAAAGGCGCTAGCAGCCCGCAGCGTGATCGGCGTCGATCACGCAGGAAAGGCTTGGAGTCAGGAATTCCGGCAAGCCGGAGTGCTGGCGGTGGCCAGAGGCCCCCGATCCGCCAGGGCGATATGGTGCCGCAAGCGGGCGGATCGGGCAAATGGCCGGCCGGGCGGCGGGCCAATGGTGACGGGTCTGAACGGGCGAAATCGTGCCGGAATGGACGACTATGGCGCGCCGTTGTGCGGATTGGGATTGCTGGGCGATCGCCGGCAGCTTACTTCGCCATTCCGTATTTCTTGCGGAACTTGTCTACCCGACCAGCGGTGTCGAGGATCTTCTGCTTGCCGGTGTAGAACGGATGGCAGGCCGAGCACACTTCGACCGCCAAGTCTTCGCCAAGCGTAGAGCGGGTCGTAAATTCGTTACCGCAACTACAGGTCACCTTGATTTCGTTGTAGTTGGGATGGATGTCGGCTTTCATCAGATGTCTCCGCGGCGCTGATCTCAGGGAAGCGCGCAAAAAAGGGCGCGTAATATATAGCGAAGTCCAACGCTTAGCAAGGCTTCGCCGGAGGGGAGATGTGGGGGCCTTCCAGCGCTTTTCAATTATCCACAAAAGCTGTGGATAACTCTGTGGAAGAATTTTGGGTGAATGCCGCAAGTGGCCGAATTTATTGAAGGCTCGTCAAAATGTCTAAAATATGGCCAATTTATGAAACATAGTAAAAACAGTAACTTATAGGCCTTTTGGTAATAGAAATGTTAAATAAGGCTCGGATGACCCTGTAAAACCCGGTATCAGAAAAATTGCAAGTGGCATTGTGTATAAACCCCCGACACCCGCTCCCCACCGGATGACCTGCAGACCGCCAATGTCAAGTATTTTCTGAGGGCAGGAATAGCGCCTGCAAGTCGTTGAGAAACCGATATCCCTGCGCGGTGGTGCGCCATTCATCGTCGCCGCTGGCCGTTAGCAAGCCCTGGCTGACCGCGGGTGCCACCGCGTCTCGAAGGACGACCGCCGGCAGGCCGGTGCGTGCCTCGAAGTCGGCAGCACGGAATGCGTCCGGCAGGCGCAGCACATTGAGCATGAACTCGAATACGGCGTCGTTCGCGGCTACCTGCCGCTCGCTTGTCGCGTCGCCGGCCTTGATGCCCTCGATGTACTGCCTCGGGTTGGCCGCCTTCCGGGTTCTGACCAGCACGCCCTCGGCGCTGCGATACAGGCCGTGAGCGCCCGCGCCGATGCCGAGGTACTCGCCGAACCGCCAGTAGTTCAGATTATGTCGGCACTCCTGCGCCGGTCGGGCGAACGCCGACACCTCGTACTGGCGGTAGCCCGCCTTCGAGAGCTCTGCATGACAGGCCTCCTGCATGTCCCAGGCCAGCTCGGCATCCGGCAGACCCGCCGGTGGCCGTGCGCTGAATACGGTGTTGGGCTCGAGCGTCAGCTGGTAGTGCGACAGATGGCCGGGATCGAGGGCAAGCGCCGCTTTAACGTCCTCGATGGCGGCCTCCAGGGATTGGCCCGGCAAGGCGTACATGACATCGAGGTTCATTCGCTCGAACCCGGCGGCGCGAATCTCCTGGCTGGCGGCGCGGATATCGTCGGCCGAGTGGATGCGGCCCAGCCGCCTGAGCGTCGCGTCATCGAAGCTCTGCGCCCCTAGCGATATCCGATTGACGCCAGCCGTCCGGTAGCCGGCCATGCTGCCGCGCTCGACGGTGCCGGGGTTCGCTTCCATCGTAACTTCGGCCGAGTCCTCGAGCGGTAAGGCAGCGGCCAGGCCGTCGAGCAGCCGGCCGATCTCTGCCGGGGAGAACAGGCTGGGCGTACCGCCGCCGATGAAGACCGTCGCCACGCTTCGCCCCGCGACACGCTCTGCTTCTGACGTCAGATCCTGCAGCAAGGCGTCGAGATAAGCCTCCCGTTGAGAGAGGTCGCCCGCCGTATGGGAGTTAAAGTCGCAGTAAGGGCACTTCCTTACGCACCAGGGCAAATGCAGATAGACCGACACC
>CAZFVT010000025.1:0-8763 GCA_964522355.1 uncultured Woeseiaceae bacterium
GGAGAGCGTCTTTATAGCGATCCTGCAGGGCCTGCATGCGCGGCTGGATCTCGCGCATTTTTGCCATCGAGCGGCCGCTGGCTTCCGTCAACTTGTAGAACACCGCCTTGATGAGAATCGTGACGATGATAATCGCCAGGCCCCAGTTCTGGACGTAGGAGAAGACGAAGCTCAGCAGGGCGAACAGCGGGCCGGAAATCATGGTCAGCCAGCCATAGTCCACCGTTAAGGTGAGCTTCTCCTGCACCTGCTCGAGCTGCGCCTGCAGCTTCGGGCCAACGAAGGCCGTGGTCGAGAAGGTCGCGGTCTGGCCCGGCGGTACCGACACCGCCGTCTTGTCGATAAACGTCGCCTTGGCGATGTTGCCCGCAACCTCGACGGTGTAGTTCTGTTCGGAGCCGCTGGGCGGGACGATTGCGTTCAGAAAATGATGCTGAATCGTCGCGACCCATCCATCGTCGCTGGTTTGCACGTAGGCAGACCGCTGAAGGTCGTCGCGATCGAGCTTCTCGGAGCGCTCGCCGTCAAAAATGATCGGCCCGTCGAATGAGTAGCTGTCCACGTCAAACATGGAACGCTCGGCTTCGTAGGAACGTCGTCGAATCTGCGCGTAGGCGCCAACGGCGACGGCGTCTGCCCCACCGTTCGAGAGCGCTTGCTCTACTTCAATAATGTAGCTTCCGCGGCGGAACGTGAAGGTCTTGGTGAGGGACAACCCGGAGTCATCGCGCCAGGTAAAGTCCACGGCGAGGGTCTCGTTGTTGCCCAGGCTGTAGCTGCTCTCGGAAGCGCTAAACGTGGCGGTGTGGTTGGGCCCGTTATTGTTGTTGGCGATGATCAGCCCGGTCTCGATCAGGCCAAGCGTACTGACCGTCGGGCTGAGGAGCTCGACCAGCGTGTCCGGGTCGTCTTTCGAGACCGGGTAGCTGAGCAGCCGTGCCCGCTGCAGGGTCGCGCCGACCGTACTGATTTCCAGGTCGAGCACGTCAGTGGTCACGCGGACGATTTCGGCGGTGCTGGCAGCGGTTGTCTCCGCCGGTACCGGGGCGGGACTGGCCAGAGACGGGACGTCGCCGGATGCGGGCTCCGAGATGGACGGCAGATCGTTTTGCAGGGTGGGTACGCCGTCAGTGCTCGGTACAGTCGGCGCAGACTCCGTGGTCTGCGCGGTGGCCGGCTCTACGGCGGCTGGCGTTCGATAGTCTTCCACCCAGGCCTGCCAGGTCAGGAACACCATGAATCCGAAGAAAGACCAGGTCAGTAGTCGTTGATTGTCCATGTCCGTTCAGTGATCCCCGGGGCCGCCGGTTTTCTGGCGACAGTGTTGCCAGTGGCGCTCCAGGCTGCTGGCAAGCGTGTGGTTGTCGGCCCTGTGAGTCGCCGATGTGTTGATGACGACAACGTCTAGGCCGTTGAGCACCTGTTTATTGTGGCGAAACGATTCCCGGACCAGGCGCTTGATCCGGTTGCGGCCGGTGGCGAGTTTGCAGTGTTTTTTGGCAATCGCAAGCCCTAATCGCGGGTTGCCGGGCCGTTCCTTCCTGCAGAGCACCGTGAAGTATCGATCTCGACTGCGGGTAGCGTCCTTAAACACGCGCCCGTAGGCCGCTTTATCGAGCACCCGGTCGCCACGACGAAACCGTCGGCTGCCCGTATTTCCAGGCGCTTCCTGACGGGTGTGCGGCTTTGTCGTTGTCGGGTCGGCCACGCTGTCAGACGCAGCTGGTGGCCCTTAATCTCAGGGCGTGAGGCGGGCGCGGCCTTTGGCGCGGCGCTGCTTGATGACACGACGGCCGGCCTTGGTCGCCATACGCGCACGGAAGCCGTGGGTGCGGGCTCGCTTGATGTTGCTGGGCTGGAACGTGCGTTTCATGTCGATTTACCTGGTCTTTTGACGGGCGATTGGCACCCGGTTTTTCAGCGGCCGGCAAGGGTACTCGTGGACGAATATCCTGTCAATACAAAAGGTCTCAATGACTTACCCGCCTTGCTGCCCTGCGCCAGTGGCGCGCCCTTTGAAGCGCGTATAGACTGGCCGGTCTTTGCCGGTTTGACCCGTTCTGGGTCGAGCCCGACGGCGCGGGGACTTCTTTGCAGGGCCAATCGACACTCTGGGATCAGTGTATTCGCGAGCTCCAGGCGGAAATGCCTGAGCGGCAGTTCAACACGTGGATCCGGCCCCTGCAGGCTGTCGAGGAAGAGAGCACCCTAAGGCTCCTCGCGCCGAACCGTTTTGTCGTCGATTTTCTCAAGACGCATCATTTCGAGCGCATTTCCGAACTCGTGTCCGACAACGGCCGCGGCAAGGTCGTCGTTGTCGAGGTTGGCTCGCTGCAGCCGGCCGCGCAGGCAGCTTCTTCCAGCCCCGCGTCCCGCCTGCCCGGCCGAGAAGAGCCGTCTCTCGAGAGCCGCCTGAATCCGTCGTTTACGTTCGACGCTTTCGTTGAAGGCAAGAGCAACGAGATGGCCAAGGCCGCGGCCCTGCAGGTTGGCGAGAACCCCGGGAAATCCTACAACCCGCTTTTTATCTATGGCGGTGTGGGTCTGGGTAAAACCCACCTCATGCAATCCATCGGCAACCAGATCCTGGCCCGGGACAAGAACGCGAAGGTTTGCTACGTCCACTCCGAACGCTTTGTAGGCGACATGGTACGGGCTCTGCAGCACAACTCGATTTCGCAGTTCAAGCGACTCTATCGGTCGCTCGATGCCCTGCTAATCGACGACATCCAGTTCTTCGCCAACAAGGACCGGTCTCAGGAGGAGTTTTTCCACACCTTCAATACGCTGCTCGAGTCGCAGAAGCAGATCATCCTGACCTGTGACCGATACCCGAAAGAGGTTGAGGGTCTGGAGGAGCGGCTCAAGTCCCGGTTTGGCTGGGGCCTGACGGTCGCTATCGAGCCGCCGGAACTGGAAACCTCCGTGGCAATTCTGAAAAGCAAAGCGGAAGTCGACGACGTCGATTTACCCGATGAAGTGGCGTTTTTCATCGCCCAGCGGATTCGCTCTAACGTTCGCGAGCTCGAGGGTGCGCTGAGGCGGGTGACTGCGAATTCAAGGTTTACGGGAAAGTCGATCGATCTCGATTTCGCCAAGGAGGCTTTGCGGGATCTCCTGGCTCTCCAGGAACGGCTGGTCTCGATTGAAAACATCCAGAAGACCGTTGCTGAGTACTACAAACTTCGCGTCGCCGAGCTCTTATCGAAACGCCGAAGTCGATCCGTCGCGCGTCCTCGGCAGATGGCCATGGCACTCGCCAAGGAGCTCACGAACCACAGCCTCCCGGAGATTGGCGACGCCTTTGGAGGGAGAGACCACACGACGGTCCTGCACGGCTGCCGCCGGATCGCTTCTTTGCGGGAAACAGAGAAGCGCGTAGATGAAGATTATTTGAATTTGTTAAGAACTTTGACAGGATAATGTGGATAACCGGTGAATAACCTGGATTCCGGTTTTTATCCACAGCTCACACACAGGTCGCTCGCTTTCAACCCAAAGGCTAGCGGTCGAATTTTTTTGATTTAACTAATTGTTTAATATGGGATTTATTGAGTTATCCACAGACGGCTGGTGGCTTAATAATAATAACAATTTAATTATTTCCAGAATTTATTAACAGGTGGGATTGATGAAGTTTAGCACCGAGCGCGAAGCCCTCTTGAAACCCCTTCAGGCCGTAATCGGCGTTGTAGAGCGGCGGCAGACGATGCCGATACTCGCCAACGTTCTGCTCTCGGCACAGAAGGGACGACTGTCGATAACCGCGACAGATCTCGAAGTGGAGCTGGTCGCTTCCGCGGATATGGACGTCGATGCCGAAGGCGAAGTCACGGTGCCGGGCAGGAAGCTGCTGGATATTTGCCGGGCCTTGCCAGAGGCCGCCAAGGTGAGCTTGAGCCTGGCGGGAGAGAAAGTAACGGTGAAGTCTGGCCGGTCCAAATTTACGCTCGCAACACTCGCCGCGGCGGAGTTTCCGACCGTTGAAGACGTAAAGGCCGACAAGACGATAGACATCCCGCAGAGCACCCTCGGAAGGCTGCTTGAGAAAACGCATTTCTCCATGGCGCAGCAGGACGTCCGCTACTACCTCAACGGGCTGCTGGTCGAAACCGGCGACGGCTACCTGCGGGCGGTTGCGACAGATGGCCATCGGCTGGCGCTTTGCCAGGCGAGTGTCGACGGCAAGCTGCCTGAGAAGCAGGTGATCGTGCCGCGCAAAGGTGTGCTGGAGTTGCAGCGATTGCTTAGCGGGGAAGGCGACCTGAGCCTGGCACTGGGCAGCAACCACATCCGAATCCAGCTGGAAGGCATCCGATTCACGTCGAAGCTAATCGACGGTCGCTTCCCCGAGTACGACCGCGTCATACCCAAGGATCCCAAGAACGAGCTCGCGGCTGACCGGCAGGTGCTCAAAGGCGCGCTGCAACGAACGGCGATTCTGTCGAACGAGAAATACCGCGGCATTCGCCTGGTCCTCAAGGACAGCGGCCTGGTCCTGCAGGCCCATAACCCGGAGCAGGAAGAAGCTGAGGAAGAAGTAGAAGTGCAGTACAAGGGCGAGGACATGGAGATCGGCTTCAACGTTAACTATCTCCAGGACGCATTGGGCGCGATAGAAGCCGAGGAAGTTACGCTATCGTTTGTCGATTCGAACTCGAGTTGCCTGATGCGCGAGCCGGGCAACGACGACTGCAAATACGTCGTCATGCCGATGCGGCTGTAAAAGCCGTCGTGCCGCTTGGCACTTCAATCTATAAAAATCACTGATTTTCGCTGCCTGCAATCCGAGCAGGCAGCGTTTCACCCTGTAGCGAATCTTATCGTCGGTCCCAACGCGGCCGGCAAAACCAGTCTGTTGGAAGCGGTCGCGTACCTCGGGCGAGGGCGTTCCTTTCGGGGCGCCAGCATCGACAAGCTGGTGCGGCACGGTGAGCGGGAGTTCGTTCTGTTCGGTGTTGTCGACAGTGGCGGACGCGAGCACAAGCTGGGGGTTCGAAACTCACGTAATGGCCTGGAGCTGAGCGTCGACGGTGAAGCGGGCGGCGGCCTGGCGTCGTTGGCCGCGGCGCTGCCGCTACAGATTATCGACCCCGACGTTCACAACCTGGTCGCCGGCGGGCCCGACGAGCGCCGGCGCTACCTCGATTGGCTGGGGTTCCACGTGGAACATCGTTATCTGGACGCATGGCGCAGCTACTCCCGTGCACTCCGGCAACGCAATGCCGCGCTTAAAGAGGCGCCGCGACGGGAAACGCTGGGGCCGTGGAATGCGGCGATTGCCGAAGCCGGGGAAGCGCTGGACCAAATTCGGGCTGAGTGCTTCGAGCTGCTGGAACCTGGCCTCACGGCGTTGGCGGGAGAGCTGGTGCAGTCCGACGTTGCGTTTGTCTATCGGCGCGGGTGGAAAGAAGATCTGTCGCTCGCGGAGATCCTGACGGAGAACCAGGACCGTGATCTGTCCATGGGAACCACGACCGCGGGACCGCACAGAGCAGACATCGTCCTGAAGTACGACGAACGCCAGGCCCGCAAGCTTGTGTCACGAGGCCAGCAAAAATTGCTCTCCTGCGCGATGATCCTCGGCGGAGTCGAGGTGGTGCAGGAAATTCTCGGCGCGCCACTATTGCTCCTTCTGGATGACCCGGCCGCGGAGCTGGACCGGGATAGTCTCGGTCGCCTGATGGGCGCCGTCGAAGGGCTTGGCAGCCAGGTGATCGCCACAGCATTGAGTGAAGATCTCGGCCTCTTCAGCACACCGCCGCGAGTGTTTCACGTGGAACAGGGCCGACTCGCGTCGGCGCAGGAAGCCGTCTAAGGCGCGATCGTTTTACCCCCTTTAGACCACCCTTAACGGGCCACTCGGGCCGTCTGAAGTGATACAATGCGTCGGTTGTAGGGCGAGACGACCGAATGACAGAAAACATAGAATATACTTCCAGTAATATCAAGGTCTTAAAGGGCCTTGAGGCTGTCAGAAAACGACCGGGCATGTACATCGGAGATACCGATGACGGCACCGGGCTGCACCACATGGTTTTCGAGGTCGTCGACAACTCGATCGACGAAGCCCTGGCCGGTTACAGCAGCTACGTCAGCGTCACGATCCACGCGGATGAGTCCGTGACGATTACCGATGACGGTCGAGGCATTCCGGTCGACATCCACCCGGAAGAGGGCAAGTCTGCCGCCGAGGTCATCATGACCGTGCTGCACGCGGGCGGTAAGTTCGACGACAACTCCTACAAGGTTTCCGGCGGTCTGCACGGCGTTGGCGTGTCTGTCGTAAACGCGCTGTCGGAGCACCTCGTCCTGCGCATTCACCGTGACGGCGAGATTCATCAACAGGAGTATCGTCACGGCGAACCGGATGCGCCGCTGGCGGTGGTCGGCAAAACGGATCGAACCGGTACGACGCTGCGATTCAAACCGAGCGCAGAGACGTTCAGCAACATCGATTTTCAGTACGACGTTCTGGCGCGAAGGCTCCGCGAACTGTCCTTCCTGAATTCCGGCGTCCGGATCGAGCTCAAGGACGAACGCGAGGACAAGACGGACGTCTTCGAATACGAAGGTGGCATCCGGGCATTCGTCGAGCACCTGAATCGCAACAAAACCGCGATCCATCCGAGCATCTTCCACTTCACGGCGGAGAAGGACGACGTCACCGTCGAGGTTTCGCTGCAGTGGAATGACGGCTACCAGGAAACGATGTTCTGCTACACGAACAACATTCCTCAGCGCGACGGCGGCACGCACCTGGCCGGCTTCCGCAGTGCCCTGACGCGGACCCTGAACACCTACATCGAGAAAGAGACCGGCGGCAAGAAAGACAAGTTCACGCCCAGCGGCGACGATTCCCGCGAGGGGCTGACAGCCGTCCTCTCCGTGAAAGTGCCGGATCCGAAGTTCTCCTCGCAGACCAAGGAAAAGCTGGTGTCCTCGGAAATCAAGGGCATCGTGGAATCCACCATGGGCGAGCGCCTCGAGGAGTTCCTGCTGGAGAAGCCGCAGGAAGCGAAGGCCATCGTTGGCAAGATCATCGAAGCCGCCCGGGCTCGCGAGGCGGCACGCAAGGCGCGAGAAATGACGCGTCGAAAAGGCGCCCCCGATATCGCGGGCCTGCCCGGCAAGCTGGCCGACTGCCAGGAGAAGGACCCGGCGCTGTCCGAGCTGTTCCTGGTCGAGGGTGATTCTGCCGGCGGGTCTGCGAAGCAGGGTCGAGATCGTCGCACCCAGGCGATCCTGCCGCTGAAAGGCAAGATCCTGAACGTCGAGAAGGCGCGCTTCGACAAGATGCTGTCCTCGGCAGAGGTGGGCACCCTGATCACCGCACTCGGCACCGGCATCGGCCGGGAAGACTTCGATGCGGACAAGCTGCGCTATCACCGCATCATCATCATGACGGACGCCGACGTCGACGGCTCGCACATCCGCACCCTGCTGCTGACGTTTTTCTATCGGCAGATGCCCGAGCTTATCGAGCGGGGCCACGTGTATATCGCGCAGCCGCCGCTGTACAAGATCAAAAAGGGCAGACAGGAAGTCTACGTCAAGGACGATACCGAGCTTGCCGCTCACCTGCTGAACGCGGCCCTGACGGATGCCAAGCTGTTCGTGAATCCCGATGCGCCGGCCATGTCGAGCGCCGCGCTGGAGGCCCTGGCGAAAGAACACATCACCGTCGAAGGCATTATCGCCCGGCTTGCTGATCGCTATGATGAAACAGTGTTACGCCAGATGATGCGCCAGCCCATGGTCACGAGCGAGATCTCCCAGGATCTCGAGCGGCTCGACGCCTGGACGGAGGCGTTTTCCGAAGCGCTGCCGAAAGCCAGCAGCGACCGTGCGGCGCTGGCAAACGAGGGCACCTACACGGCCAAACTGGATCGAGGCGACGAGGAAGGCGAAGGCGTCCGCGTCGAGATTCTTCGAGTGCAGCATGGGGTTGGGGTGACCCGTCACCTGCCGCGAGAGTTCTTCGACAGCAACGAGTACCGTCTGATCGTGGGTCTGGCCGAAAAGCTCGAGGGCCTGATCGACGACTCGGCTTACATTGAGCGCGGCGACAAGAGCGAGCCGGTGGACAGCTTCGGTGGCGCCATCGACTGGATGATGAAAGAAGGCCGGCGCGGCCAGTCGATACAGCGCTACAAAGGTCTCGGCGAAATGAACCCGGCGCAACTGTGGGACACGACGGTCAATCCGGAAACCCGCCGGCTCATGCAGGTGAAGATCGACGATGCGGTTAAGGCTGACGAAATCTTCACCACCCTGATGGGTGACCACGTGGAGCCACGTCGGGACTTCATTGAGCGCAATGCGCTGACCGTAGAGAACCTCGATATCTAGCAGCCTGTAGAAAAACGTAGTTTTTCGGCAGGCTGCGACCGGTACATGGATGTACCGTCATTTTCTATGGCTGCAAGCCATTGAAAATGAGAGACAACAGGAAACCGCGTTTTCTGTTGGCGACGTTGAAAAAGGCCATGGATGGTTTTTTCAACGGCCTGCTAGGAACCCGGTGCCGCCAGAGGCGACAATCCGACCCGCAGAAGGCGCCGTCTCGGCGGGTCGGTGACCGGGGGACGAAACCCCGAATCAATGTGTATACTCCGTGGTTCGCCGTCCCGGGCGGCCCGAAAACAAGACGAAATTAAGAGAGAGGCCAGACCATGCCAATTGCCGATTTAAGCAACGTGATGTCGATTTTTAGCGGCGGCGATCGTACCAAAGAGGACGCAGGAGCCCTGTTTAACGAGG
>CAZFVT010000025.1:8773-10776 GCA_964522355.1 uncultured Woeseiaceae bacterium
CGGTTGAGGACGCTGGCGAGAGCAACCAGCGCCGATGCGAACATCGATGCCTGCGAGATTTCCACGGTTCAGGAGATCCTCAAGGAAGAGACTGGCGAAGACTTCAGCGAAGCCGATATCCGTCTGGCATCTCGGCCGGTGCTCTATGAGGATGCACCCCTGAGCCGTTACCTGCGATCCGTGCGCAAGAAGCTCACGTCTTCGGAAATCTCTCACGTCGTGCATTCGCTGGCACGCGTGATTCACAGCGATACGAATATTCGAGAGCTCGAAGTGGACTTTTTCAACGAGGTCGCTGAGTCGCTGCGGGCAAGTCCTGCAGAGATTGCCGGTCTCGTTGCCGACTAGCGGAGAAGCGAGCGGCAGACAGCCGATCTAGTCGCCGCTTTTCTCAGATGCCGAAGGCGCCGTCTCTTTTGGAGCGGCGCCTTTGTTTTTGTACACGTCGCTGATCTCGTGCATCTTGCCCTCGATCCAGTCCTGGACGACCAGGTTCGTCTCCTTGGGCGGGAGCGAAGAAGCATCAATTGGCGGACCAATGACAACCCGGATCAACCCAGGCTTCTTCTTCAGGCTGCGCCTGGGCCACAGGTCACCCGCGTTGTGGGCTACCGGGACAATCGGCACCCCCGCTTCTTTCGCCAGCGCCGCGCCGCTAACGCCGTATTTTTTGGTCGTCCCCGGGGCCATGCGCGTGCCTTCCGGAAAAACGGTCACCCAGATTCCTTCTGCAAGGCGTTCCTTGCCCTGACGAATCACCTGTTTGACCGCCGAGCTGCCGGCGCCCCGATTGATCGCGATCGGTTTCAGGGCCATCAGGCCGATACCGAAAAACGGCACCCAGAAAAGCTCTCGCTTCAGCACCCAGCAGTTCCTCGGTGAGAGGACGACCTGGGCGTAGGCTTCGAACACGGAAGCGTGCTTGATCATGATCACACAGGGTTCGTCGGGGACGTTCTCCCGGCCCTCGATCACATAGTCCAGTCCGCAAAGCCACTTGCCCACGAACAGCATGCCGTGGCTCCAGGCGCGCGTGACGTTAAAACTCCAGATTGGCCGAAACGACACGAGCACGATAATGGTGGCGGCGACGGCAACCGACAAATAGAAGTAGGTTTGAAAGAGCACGGACCGCAGCAAAACGAACATGATCGACTCTCCGGGTTCGCGCGCTGCTACTTGATCGCAAGCCGGGAAATGTCGGCAATTCGAAGGAAAAGGTCTCGAAGTGCGGATAAAAGACCCAACCGGTTCATCTTCACCGCTTCGTCTTCCGCCATAACCATAACGTCGTCGAAGAAGGCGTCCACGGTGGGTCGCAGCCCGGCCAGTTTTTCAAGCGCACGGCCGTACTCGCGGCATTCGATGAGCGGCAGAACCCGCTCTTCGGCAGACGCTACGGCCTCGGAGAGCGAAAGCTCAGCCGGTTCGGCCAGCAAGCTGGCGTTGACGTCGGCGACGGCAACGTCTGCCTGCCGCAGTATGTTGCCTATGCGCTTGTTAGCCGCGGCCAGGCTCGCTGCTTCTTCCAGCGACACGAAGGCCTTCACCGCATTCAGGCGGGAGACGAAGTCCAACAGCGACGTCGGCCGTCGATCGCGGACAGACTCGAAAACCTCTGTGTCGATTCCGAGTTCATCGGCCGCGTAAGCCCTGAGGCGATCGATGAGAAAGTCATAGACCTCTTCAACAACCGGTTCGGACGGGTCCGCCGGCTGGGCGGCGACAGAGGTGCTGATGAGCTCAACCAGGTCCACCTCCAGCTCTGCCTCAACGAGCGTGCGAACAATCCCGAGTGCGCTGCGTCGAAGTGCAAACGGATCACGGTTGCCGGAAGGCTTCTTACCCAGGCAAAAGATGCCGCAAATGGTGTCGAGTTTATCGGCAACGGCCACGGCACGGCCTGCGTCACCGGAGGCGATGGCGTCGCCGGCAAAGCGCGGTCGATAGTGTTCACTGATTGCTTCGGCGACCGCTTCGGGCTCGCCGGACCGGCTCGCATA
>CAZFVT010000025.1:10786-17205 GCA_964522355.1 uncultured Woeseiaceae bacterium
CCCTGCAGTTCCGGAAACTCACCCACCATACCGGTAACAAGGTCGCCTTTGGCCAACAGTCCGGCCCGCTCTGCCGCCTCGGCGTCCAGTCCGGCGGCGCGTGCGATCCAGGCCGACAGTGCGGCCACCCGGCGACTCTTGTCGCCCAGGGACCCCAGGCCCTTCTGGTAAACCACCTTGTCCAGCGCCGCGACCCGATCGCCCAGGGAGGTCTTGCTATCGGCTTCCCAGAAGAACTCTGCATCAGCGAGCCGCGGCAGGATGACGCGTTCGTTACCTTCGCGAACCCGGTCCGGTTCGCGGCTCTCGATATTCGCCGCCGTGATGAACGCAGGAAGTAAAGCGCCATCCTTGTCTTCGATGGGGAAGTAACGCTGATGGCTGGTCAGTGTTGCGACCACGACCTCCCGAGGGAGCTCGAGGAAACGAGGATCAAACTCGCCGGTCACCGCCACCGGCCATTCAACCAGCGACGCCACCTCATCAAACAGGGCTGTGGTTGCCACCGGACCGCCACCGCGTTTCGCGGCGCTCGCCTCTACCTGTTCGCGCACCTTCTCCAGTCGCTGATCGAGATCCGCCAGCACGTAGCCGTCGTTCTCGAGTCGAGCGAGATACTCATCCGGTTTCTGCAGGGTCAGAGGTTCCGGTGCGTGAAAACGATGGCCATGCGTTTGGCTGCCGGCCGGAACGCCAAGAACGGAGGCGTCTACCGTCTCGCCGCCATGCAGCATCAGCACCCAGTGGACCGGACGCACAAATGCGGCATCGCTGCTTCCCCAGCGCATGGGTCGGGGCACCGGCAGCTGCAGAAGCACAGCCTCAACGGCGTCTCCCAGTAGCTCGGCCGCCGCGCGGCCCTCCTCCAGGCTCTTGTGGATCAGCCACTCGCCCTTGTCGGTAACGAGGCGCTCCAGGGCGTCAACGGCAACGCCGCACTTCTTCGCAAACGCCTGGGCAGGCGGCTTCGGATTGCCCTCGTCGTCAAACGCAACCGATACCGGCGGACCCTTCGCCTCGACGTTCTGATCCGGTTGCCGAAGCGCCAGCGCCTCGACATGGACGGCCAGTCGTCGGGGGCTCGCGAATCCCCGAATGTCGCCGTGTTCCAGCCGAAGATCACCGAGGGCCTCGCTGAGGCCGGAGACAAAAGCATCGCGCAGGCCGCGGAGCGCCTTCGGCGGCAATTCCTCAGTGCCTACTTCAACCAGGAAGTCAGCGTGGTCACTCATCGGTTCGTCGCCTCGCCCGCCGAACACATCGGGAAACCGATAGACTCGCGGGAAGCAAGATAGGCTTCGGCGATACCGCGCGCCATCGTGCGCACCCGAAGAATGAAGCGCTGTCGCTCACTGACGGAGATCGCCTGGCGGGCATCCAGCAGGTTGAAGGTGTGTGAGGCGGTCAGCATCTGTTCGTAGGCGGGCAGCGCCAGGCCTTCCTCGATCAGCCGTGCGCTGTCCTTCTCGGCCTGGTCGAACAGGGCGAACAGTGCATCGACGTCCGCCACCTCGAAGTTGTAGCGAGACTGTTCAACCTCATTCTGGTGATAAACGTCGCGATAACTGATCTTTCCGAGCGGGCCGTCCGTCCAGACGATGTCGAAAATGCTCTCCACGTCCTGCAGATACATAGCCAGGCGCTCGAGCCCGTAGGTGATTTCACCGGTTACCGGCCGACACTCCAGGCCGCCCACCTGCTGGAAGTAGGTGAACTGGGTGATTTCCATGCCGTTCAGCCAGACCTCCCAGCCTATGCCCCAGGCGCCAAGCGTCGGCGATTCCCAGTTGTCTTCCACGAAGCGGATGTCGTGAACCAGCGGGTCGATGCCGATGGCCCGCAGCGAATCCAGGTACATCTCCTGGATGTCGGTCGGGGACGGCTTGATGGCCACCTGGTACTGGTAGTAGTGCTGGAGCCGGAACGGATTATCGCCGTAGCGGCCGTCGGTCGGCCTGCGGCAGGGCTGAACGTAGGCGGCGGACCAGGGTTCCGGGCCCACGGCGCGAAGAAACGTGGCCGGATGGAACGTGCCGGCACCCATCTCCATATCGTAGGGCTGCACGATCGCGCAGCCGCGTTCGGCCCAAAAGGCCTGCAGCTTCAGAATGAGATCCTGAAACGTGTGGGCGCCAGCCGCCACCTGCTTTGCCATATACGGCTACCGCCGGAAAAAGAGGCGCGCAGTATAACTCGCTCGACGCCGCAGAAAAGCGCGAGATTGGCGCGTTCCGATGGAGCCGAACACCCGGCACTTCTATACCGTGGTGCAACCATGGCCTTTATGCACTATATTGGTGCGCAATCGCCCTGAAACGCACCAACTTGGGGCATAAAGCGTTGGGGTCTATCTAAAATCTGTCTATTTTTCAGAAACTTAAGTATTGCACCGAAGTGGCACGCTTTCTGCATCGACGAGAACCCATCGGGGGGTGCCTGTCCGCTTTGGCCAGGACAGCGTCAAATGACGCACTCACGCCCTGTTTGGACACATCAAACTAATTAGGAGCACCGCATGAGCGCCGCTGACGTGATCGGCCAGATCAAAGAGAAAGACATCAAGTTCATCGATTTCAGGTTTACCGATACCAAAGGTAAGGAACAGCACGTCACGGTGCCTGCCCACACCCTGGACGAAGACGTATTCGAAGACGGAAAGATGTTCGACGGGTCATCCATTGCCGGATGGAAGGGTATTAATGAATCGGACATGATCCTGATGCCCGACTCCGAGTCCGCCGTTCTGGACCTCTTCTCCGAGGAAGCGACGCTGATCCTGCGCTGCGACGTCGTAGAACCCAACACCATGCAGGGCTACGATCGCTGCCCGCGCTCCCTGGCGGCCCGCGCGGAAGCCTATCTGCAGTCAAGCGGCGTAGCAGACGCCGCGTTCTTCGGCCCGGAAAACGAGTTCTTCGTGTTTGACGACGTCCGCTGGGACGACACCATGCAGGGTGCCTTCTACTCCATCGACTCGACGGAAGGCGCCTGGAACACCAACCGCAGCTACGACGACAACAACACGGGTCACCGGCCGACGGTCAAGGGTGGTTACTTCCCGGTACCGCCGGTGGATTCGCTGCACGATGTGCGTTCGACGATGTGTCTCGCACTCGAGGAGATGGGCGTCGAAACCGAGGTGCACCATCACGAGGTAGCGACCGCCGGACAGTGCGAAATCGGCGCGAAATTCAACACGCTCAAGCAGAAGGCCGATGAAGTACAGGTACTGAAGTACGTTGTGCACAACGTTGCCCACAGCTACGGCAAGACCGCTACGTTCATGCCCAAGCCGCTGGTCAATGACAACGGCAACGGCATGCATGTGCACATGTCGCTGACCAAAGACGGCGAGAACCTGTTCGCCGGCGACGGCTACGGCGGCCTGTCGGAAACCGCGCTCTATTACATTGGCGGCGTCATCAAGCACGCGAAGGCCATCAACGCGTTTACCAACCCGGCGACCAACAGCTACAAGCGACTGGTACCGGGCTTCGAAGCGCCCACCATCCTGGCCTACTCCGCCCGTAACCGTTCGGCCTCCATACGAATCCCGTTCGTGTCGAATCCGAAAGCGCGACGCATCGAGGTTCGCTTCCCGGATTCCATGGCGAACCCCTACCTCGCGTTCTCTGCGCTGATGATGGCGGGACTCGACGGCATCCAGAACAAGATTCATCCCGGCGATGCCATGGACAAGGATCTCTATGACCTGCCGCCGGAGGAAGAGAAGGAGCTGCAGCTGGTTGCCTTCTCGCTGGATGAAGCGCTGGCGGCTCTCGATCAGGACCGTGAGTTCCTCAAAGCGGGCGGCGTGTTCAGCGACGACCTGATCGATGCCTACATCGACCTGAAGATGGAAAACGTCACGCGCCTGCGTATGACCACACATCCGGTCGAGTTCGACATGTACTACAGCCTGTAAAACCGGCAAAAACTGTGATCCGGGCGACACTTCGTCGCCCGGTCACTACCTCTTCAAAAACGGCGCTGATATGATCCTGAGATGCACAAAAGAGCCCTCATCGTCTTCTGTCTGGTCTGCGTCGCGAGCGCTGCTTACGCGCAGGCATACCGGTGGACCGACGAGAACGGCGTCGTGCACTACTCGGATCGACCGCAGCCGGGTGCCGAAGAATTCATCCTGCCTGATACCTCCGTGCCCTCGCGCATCATCCCGTCTCGCCGAGACGAACGAGCGTCGGCAACCACGGACGCCCCGGTCCAGCAGGAGCCGGACGAGGGCTATGACAGTCTTTCTATCGTGTCCCCCGTCGCCGAAGAGACCCTATGGAACATCCAGGGCAACCTGACGGTCCAGCTCAGCCTTCAGCCGAGCCTGAAGCAGGGTCACCAGATTCGCGTCTACGTCGACGGCACGCCGAGGTTGGTGAGCTCAACGACGTTCGGCCTGACCGACGTGTTCAGGGGCAGTCACAATCTGCAGGCGGAAGTTCTGGACGAGCAGGGGCAGCTTCAGATCCGCAGCGAGGCGATCCAGTTCTACGTGCAGCAGACGACGGTGATCGGCGGCCGTCGAGCCGGCCCGGCGCCGAGATAGAAAACCCTGACCGGCAGGCGTCCGACGACGGCCTGCCGCTCGCCTACCAGGACATCTTCGAAAGTCAGAATACAGCCATCGCCGTACTCGACGGCGAGCTCGTCGTGCGCGCCTTCAACCCGGCGGCAGAAAACCTGTTCGGCTACTCGCGCTCGCGCGCCCGCGGCAAACCCTTCCTGCGGATCGTCGATAACGACCCGACCTTCGCGGCCGCTTTGGAACAGACGCTGGGCAGCGGCGTCACCTACGCCTACGAGACTCGCCTGAATGTGGGTGAAGCGAGAAGCGCAGACCGCTGGGTCGAGTGCCGCCTGTCACCGCTGGACGGCAACAACGCCGACGCGGCCCTGATCGTCGAGATCACGGACATTACCCGGCGTACGCGAATCAATCGTGAAAACGCGCTGATGATCCAGCACGGCGCCGGGCGCCAGATGGTTCGCCAGCTGGCTCATGAGATCAAGAATCCACTCGGCGGCCTTCGCGGCGCGGCACAGCTCCTGGGCAAGAGACTCGAAAGCGCCGAACTCCGCGAGTACACCGACGTCATCATCAGCGAAGCGGATCGTCTCGCCGGGCTGGTCGACACCCTGCTGGGACCAACCGGGCCGCCCTCGAAGTCGTCGGTGAACATTCACGAACTTATTGAATACGTGCTGCGCCTGGTCGAACCCGAGCTCGCCGATGGAATCACCGTCAGCCGCGAATACGATCCCGGCCTGCCCAATATCGATCTCGACCGCGACCAGATCGTGCAGGCGCTGCTGAACCTGATTCGAAACGCCATGACGGCGCTTAACGACCGCGGCAACCTGACAGTTCGCACGCGAGCTGACCTGGGCTTCACGATCAACGAAATTAACCACCCCGTTATAACCACCATTGAGATCGAAGACGACGGACCGGGGATCCCCATCGAGCTGCAGGATTCGGTGTTCTACCCACTGGTCACCAGCCGGCCCGAAGGCACGGGTCTTGGCCTCCCGGCCGCCCAGGAACTCCTGAGCCGACACGGCGGCATGATCGAGTTCGACAGCCGTCCCGGGCGCACCGTTTTCTTCGTTCGCCTGCCCATCAATGAGGAGCAGAAGTAGTGAGTTCAAACGACCTGAACGTCTGGATTGTCGATGACGATCAATCGGTACGCTGGGTACTCGAAAAGGCGCTGCGCCAGGCGGAAGTCGAAACCCGTAGCTTCGAGCGCGCCGAGCACATGCTCGAGGCGATCGAGCACACCGAACCGGACGTGCTGCTGACCGATGTTCGCATGCCCGGAATGGACGGCATCTCGCTGATGAACCGCCTGAATGACAGTCATCCTGCGATGCCGGTCATCGTCATGACCGCGCACTCTGACCTCGACCATGCGGTTGCGGCATACCAGGGTGGCGCGTTCGAATACCTGCCGAAGCCCTTCGACATCGATGAGGTCATTGAGCTCGTGCAAAAAGCCGCGCGGCACGCGGCCAACGACGACGTCGAACCCGGCGACGGCGTCGCGGCAACGATTCCGTCGCTCATCGGTCAGGCGCCGGCCATGCAGGAAGTGTTTCGCTCCATTGGACGACTTGCCCGTTCCAGCATGACCGTTCTGATCACCGGCGAATCCGGCACCGGCAAGGAACTGGTCGCGAGAGCCCTACACCAGCACAGCCCGCGCGCGGCCGAGCCGTTCGTTGCCCTCAACACGTCGGCCATCGCCTCGGAACTCCTGGAATCCGAACTGTTCGGCCACGAGAAGGGAGCGTTTACCGGCGCCGATGCCCGCCGCATCGGTCGGTTTGAGCAGGCCAACGGGGGCACGCTGTTTCTCGACGACATCGGCGACATGTCGCCGGCGCTGCCGACCCGCCTGCTG
>CAZFVT010000026.1:0-6795 GCA_964522355.1 uncultured Woeseiaceae bacterium
CCCGTTATCGCCCAGCAGTCGGGCGCGGACCCCGCCGCGGTGATTTTTGACGCCTGCCAGGCCGCAGCCGCGAGGAACATAGACGTGCTGCTGGCCGACACCGCTGGCCGGCTGCAGAACCAGCAGGGTTTGATGGATGAGCTGTCGAAGGTACGGCGAGTCATCGGCCGGCAGCTCGACGGCGCGCCGCACGAGGTGATGCTGGTGCTGGACGCCGGCATGGGTCAGAACGCGCTGTCCCAGGCCGAGAAGTTTCACGAAGCGCTGGGGCTGACCGGCATCACCGTGACCAAGCTGGACGGCAGCGCCAAAGGCGGTATCCTCATCGCCATCGCCGAGAAGCTTGGGGTTCCGGTTCGCTTTATTGGCATCGGCGAGGCGATCGACGATATGCAGCCCTTCAACGCCGACGACTACGTCGACGCGCTGCTGGGCTTGGGCGAGGACAGCGCAGGCTGAACAACGCGTGATTCAGATTGAGAATGTCGTCAAGCGGTTTCCGGGCGGTCAGGAAGCCCTGAAGGGACTGTCCCTAAGCGTCGACACCGGCGAGATGGTGTTTGTCACCGGCCATTCCGGCGCCGGCAAAAGCACCCTGCTGCGGCTCATTGCCCTTATCGAACGGCCGACCAGCGGCCAGGTGATCGTCGATGGCCAGAACACGCGCCGGGTTACCCGGCGCAAGATACCCGCCTATCGCCGCCAGATTGGCATGGTCTTCCAGGATCACAAGCTGCTCTATGACCGCAGCGTGTTCGAGAACGTCGCGCTGCCGCTGATCATTGCCGGGGTCAGCCGGCGCGAAGCTGCCCGGAAAGTACGCGCGGCGCTCGACCAGGTCAGCCTGCTGCATAAAGAGAAACGCAACCCGGAAACGCTTTCGACCGGCGAGCAGCAACGCATCGGTATTGCACGTGCGATCGTCTCGCGGCCGAAGCTCGTCATTGCCGACGAACCGACCGGCAACCTCGACCCGGACCTGTCGCTCGAGGTAATGCGCATCTTTCGTCGGTTTAACGAAGTTGGCGTCACCCTGTTGATTGCCAGTCACGATATCTCGCTCATCGACCAGCTGGGCTGCCGACGCATAGCTCTGGAAGACGGCCGCGAGCAGATTAGCGATGACGATGCGCTGCCGCCGGAGTATCGCGACGACGACATCATCGGAGACCTCGACCCGTGGCGCTGAAGTCGCACGCCGAGGCGCTGCAACCCAGTCGCGGCAGCAGCGGGCTGTCGAACTGGGCAGGCCTGCACGCCGCGAATGCGGTCGGCGCGCTCGAACGTCTTGCCCGCCAGCCGTTTGCAAGCCTCATGACGATATTGGTGATTGCCGTGACGCTCGCATTGCCCGCAGCGATGCAGCTTTCGATCAAGAATGCCGTCTCGATCAGCCGCGGCTGGGACAACGCGCTCGATTTCTCGCTTTACCTGAAGAGCTCGGTCAGTCTCGAAGACGCTGAGCGGCTGACCAGCATCATCACCCAGCGTGCGGACGTCGAAAGCGTACGCCTCATCTCCGCGGAAGAGGCGCTCGAGTCGTTCAAGACGGACTCCGGGTTCGGGGACGCGCTCAATCACCTGACGTCAAACCCGCTGCCGCATACCCTGGTAGTCCGGCCAAGTAGCATCAATACCCAGGCCATGGTGCTGCTGCTCAATGAGGAACTGGCCAACCTGCCGGAGGCCGATTTCGTCCAGGTCGATACCGAGTGGGTGCAGCGCTTTCTCGCCATTCTCGAGATGCTGCAGCGGGCCATTGCCATCGGTTCCGTGCTGCTCGGCATCGCCATCGTTGTCATTATCGGCAACACGATTCGCCTGGACATTCAGAACCGGCGCGAAGAGATCGAAGTGACGAAGCTCATCGGCGCGAGCAATGCGTTCGTGCGCCGCCCCTTCCTCTACACCGGGCTCTGGTATGGCCTTGGCGGCGGGCTCTCCGCGCTGGGCCTGGTGGCTTACGGTCTCTACGCGCTGCGGGAGCCTGCCGAGCGCCTCGCCGGGCTCTACGGGAGCTCCTATGAGGTGCTGTCGCTGGATCTGGTCGAATCGCTGGGCGTGGTCGGCATTGGCGTCGGCTTAGGCCTTATCGGCTCCTGGCTGGCCGCCGCCCGGCATATGCGCAAAATCGAGCCGCGCTAGCCTGCCAGCCCCAAAGTTACATTCTGAAACGATTGTAACTTCCTGTTTTATATTGATCTTTTCTCGGTCAATACCATGGAACTATTGCTCTGGTTAGCACTCTAAACTGCCGAGTGCTAATATTGCGCTCCAACTGGAGGAACCCACTATATGGCAACCGCTCTCGCAACGACCAATAAGGAATTAATGCTGGCCGGTCCCGTCGGCAGCCTGGACTCCTACATTCAGGCGGTCGGTTCGATTCCGGTATTGAGCAAGGAAGATGAGCAAACGCTGGCTCGCCAGTTCCGCGACGAGGAAGACCTGGACGCGGCCCGCGAGCTGGTTCTCGCGCACCTGCGCTTCGTGGTTCACATCGCCAAGGGTTACACGGGCTATGGCCTGCCGCTCGGCGACCTGATTCAGGAAGGCAACGTGGGCATGATGAAAGCTGTCAAGCGCTTCGACCCGGAATACGGGGTGCGCCTGGTGTCTTTCGCGGTGCACTGGATTCGCGCCGAAATTCACGAGTATGTGCTGAAGAACTGGCGCATCGTGAAGGTTGCAACCACCAAGGCGCAGCGCAAGCTGTTCTTCAATCTGCGTAAAGCCAAGACCAGCCTGGCGTGGCTGTCGCATGACGAAACCAACGCGGTCGCCGAGGATCTCGGTGTTTCGCCGCAGGAAGTCACCGAGATGGAGAAGCGGCTGAGCTCGCGCGACGCGGTCTTTGATCCGATCCCGGAAGGCGCGGAAGACGATCGGGTGTTCAGCCCGGCGGCGTTCCTGCCGGCCAAGGATGCAGACCCGGCGCAGGCCGTTGAAGCCGAAGACTGGAACAACGACGCCACCAGCCGCATGCATCGCGCGCTGGAAACGCTCGATGACCGCAGTCGTGACATCCTGAGCAAGCGCTGGCTGACCGAGGACAAGCAGACCCTGCACGAGCTTGCCGACACCTACGGTGTATCGGCAGAGCGCATTCGCCAGATCGAGGCAAACGCGATCAAGAAGATGCGTAACGCAATGGCTGCTTAGACGTAAGCCTGAAAGCAAGAAAACGACCCGGCGTGTCCTGACAGGGACCGCCGGGTTTTTTTTGGTCAGGCGTAGCGGGTCCTGCTGTGCTCGATATAGCCGCCTTCCTCGAAACCCATCGGGTCCCGATGTGTCCAGTGCAGCAAACCACCAAGGTCGTTCCACTCAAACAGACCCCGAACGAATATGCGATCGCCGAGACTGGCGGGCACGCGCTCGGCGATGTCGAGGTTATGGGCGATCAGCAAGGTATGGTTTTCGCCCGCATCAACGATCATGCGCTGATGCGCTTCACCCTCACGATCGTCCGGCAGCAGGCGGATAACCCGGCAGCGGAGTTCGATCCAGCTGCCGGATGCCTTCTTACCGAATCGCTCGCTTGCCCCGGGCTCGCCGACGGGCTTTCTTCGCTTCCGTCGGCGGTTGTCCGGCATGCTGGCCTCAGGAAGTCAGCGGCACCATGGTCAGCTCGACGCGGCGGTTTTGCTGCCGGCCCGCCTGGGTTCCGTTGTCAGCCACCGGCATGGACTCACCGAGGCCGATGGTGATGAGGCGCTGCGCATCGATGTCGTGGGTCGAGAGGTAGCTCGCCACGGACGTGGCACGACGCTCCGACAGGCCCTGGTTGTAGGCATCGCTGCCCGTGCTGTCGGTGTGACCGGCAACTTCGACAACGGTTTTGTCGAACTCCGCAAGCACCTTGGAAACAGACGTCAGCACGTCGAAGAACTGCGGGCTCAGGTCCGAGCTGTCGGTGGCAAAGGTAATGTTGCCTGGCATCAGGAGCGTAATGTTGTCGCCGTCGCGATAGACACCAACGCCGGTGCCCTCGAGCTCCTGGCGAAGCTTCAGCTCCTGGCGATCCATGTAGTAGCCGATCGAACCGCCGGCCAGCGCGCCAACACCCGCACCGATCAGCGCGCGCTGGCGCCGCTCAACGGAGTCATCACCGGAGGCGAGGCCAACAACGGCGCCGGAGACGGCACCAATCAGCGCGCCTTTCGTCGCGTTGCTCGTCTTTGACTCACCCGTGTAAGGGTCGAGCGTTGAGCAACCGGATGCAGCAAGCGCCGCACACAAGATCAGGATTCCGGACTTGTTCATTTGAGCAGTCTCCACTAAGTCGAAAACGTTGGCCCGCCAAAGTCTGGCCAGCCGGTATCAAAAGCCATTAGGACGCGCATTTTAGGCCTCCGGTCCCTGAACGGCGACTGAAAGAGCCGGAAACTGTGGCGTCAATCGCAATATTGTCTAAGGTCGGCCGGATGCCACCGCTGCTTGGGTGTACCATCGCAGATTCTGCAGGCATTTTGTTAAAGAAGTTATGCCGGAAACCGACCAGTGGCTGGAGCGGTTCGAGGTCAGCCATCGAAACATTGCGCACGCGCCCGTGTACTGGCTCGCCGTTCCGGTGCTGATCCTCGGCACCGTGGGTTTGCTCTGGTCGCTTCCGGTGCCCAATGAGTTCCGGGAGATATCCCCGGTGCTGAATTGGGGCTCAGCCTTCCTGCTCTCTGCGGTGGTCTACTACTTCATCATCTCGTTGCCGCTGGCCTTCGGCGTACTGCCGTTCGTGCTCGCGGTTGCGGCCTTCGAGCTCTGGCTCCAGTTTTCGGCCTTCTCGGCGCTGCACGCGTCGCTCGGCCTGATCGTTGGGGGATTGCTGGGCATTGCCATGGGGCGCGCCGGACAGGGTGGTGCCAACGCCGTCTGGAACGACGTCCAGCACATTATGATCACCCCGGTCTGGCTGCTTTCGCTGCTTTATCGAAAACTGGGCATTCCACACTGAGCACCGGTGCCTGACCCTGCGCAGGCGTTTCGCTACAATACGCGACCTGATTCTGACCTGTTTTTCCAGGAGCCATCGTGGCCAGTACCACTCCTATCGAGGCTGCTCGTTCAGCCAAGAAACGACTCGATCCGCTCGACCTCTACGACGTCCGCGCTGACCTCGACGACGATGCCCGCATGGTGCAGGACACCGTGCGCCGCTTCGTTGCCGACGAGTTCATGCCGCAGATCAAGGACGCGTTCGAGAAGCACTATTTCCCGCTCGACCTCGTGCCGCAGATTGCCGAGCTCGGTCTGCTTGGCAGCTCCATCGAAGGCTATGACTGTGCGGGCATGGACAGCATCGCCTACGGCGTCATCTGCCAGGAGCTGGAGCGCGGCGACAGCGGCCTTAGGAGCTTCGTCTCGGTGCAGAGCAGCCTCGTCATGTACCCGATCCATGCCTATGGCTCCGAAGAACAGCGCCAGCGATGGCTGCCGCCGCTTGCCCGCGGTGAAGCCATTGGCTGTTTCGGCCTGACGGAACCGCACGGCGGCTCCGATCCCTCGAACATGAAAACGCATGCGAAACGAGACGGTGACGACTGGATTCTCAAGGGCTCGAAGATGGGGATCACGAACGGCAGCATTGCCGACGTAGCCGTCGTCTGGGCGGCAACGGATGAGGGCATTCGCGGTTTCATCGTTGAGAAGGACATGCCGGGCTTCACGGCGCAGGAGATTGAGCACAAGTTCTCACTGCGTGCCTCAGTAACGGGCGCACTCTTCTTCGACAACGTCCGGGTGCCGGCGGCGAATCTTCTTCCCAACGTCAAAGGACTGAAAGGTCCGCTCGGCTGCCTGACCCAGGCGCGCTACGGCATCACCTGGGGCGTTATCGGCGCGGCGCAGGCCTGTCTCGAAGAGGCTTTGGGTTACTGCGAAGAGCGAATCCTGTTTGATCGGCCGCTGACTCACACCCAGTCCGTGCAGATGCGCCTGGCCGACATGGCCCGTCGAATTACGACCGCTCAGCTGCTGTCGCTTCGGCTGGGGCGTCTGAAAGACGCAGGCGAAATGACGCCGTCCCAGGTCTCGGTCGCCAAGTGGAACAACTGTCGTGCCGCGATTGATATCGCCCGCGACGCACGCGACCTTCTGGGCGGCGCCGGCATCAGCGCGGAGTACGCCGCGATTCGCCACATGCTGAATCTCGAGAGCGTCATCACCTACGAGGGCACCGATCAGTGGGTCGAGAGTGAGCGGCGCTACCGCGATTTCATCAACCGCTTTCCTGCGGACCAGTTCCCCACCACGTTCACCAGCTCGTCGTTGGCAAGGAGCTGACCGGCGTCAACGCGTTCTAGCGCTCGATTGACAAACCCCATCGACACGCAGGGACCGGACAGTCGCGACGTCTGGCGCATCGCGCTGCCCATGATCCTGTCCAACATCTCCGTGCCGCTCCTCGGCATGGTGGATACGGGGGTTACCGGGCACCTGGACGATGCGGCCTATCTCGGTGCGGTTGCCGTCGGCTCAGCGCTATTCGGTTTCCTGTTCATCGGCTTCAACTTCCTGCGCATGGGAACGACCGGCATCGCCGCGCAGCAGTATGGGCGAGGTGATTTCACCGAGCTGCGCGGCACCCTCGGCCAGGCCGTTATCGTTGCGCTGGCTATTGCTGCGATCCTGCTGCTTGCGCAGCGGCCGGTCGGTGCGCTGGGACTCGGCCTCATCGGCGCCGACGAGGCCGTACTCGAACCCGCGAACGACTACTTTTATGTGCGCATATGGAGCGCGCCCGCCACCCTCGTTAACTACGCGCTGATCGGCTGGTTCATTGGCCTGCAGAACACA
>CAZFVT010000026.1:6805-17106 GCA_964522355.1 uncultured Woeseiaceae bacterium
TACCGCTCTTCATCGTAGTGCTCACGAACCTCGTCAACATCGGGCTGGACCTGCTGTTCGTCATTGTCCTGGAGTGGAAGGTTGCCGGGGTCGCGGCCGCTTCCGTGATCGCCGAAACGAGCGGGGCCCTGCTTGGTCTGGCGTTCGCCTATCGAGAACTGAAGTGTCACGACGGCCAGTGGCAGATGGATGCGCTGACCTCCCCGTCCCGATATAAGGCCTTTTTTTCGGTTAACGCCAATCTCTTCGTTCGCACCATTGCGCTGGTCGGCACCTTCACCTTCATCACGGCCCAGAGTGCGCGCCTGGGGCCCCTGGTGTTGGCCGCCAATGCGGTGTTGATGAACCTGCAGAACCTCGTGTCCTTCGTGCTTGACGCACTCGCCCATGCGGCGGAAGCGCTGGTCGGCAAGTCGGTCGGCGAGCGCAGCATCCCGGCGATCGAACGATCGGTCGCCGTAACCCTGAGATGGTCTTTCTGGATGGCGCTGGCGTCCTGCATCATCTTCGCCGTCGTCGGTCCATGGATTATTCGCCTGCTGACAGATTTGCCTGAAGTACGAGAGGTGGCACTCGAGTACCTGCCGTGGATGATCGCCTCGCCAGTTATCTCCGTCTGGGCATTCCTCTACGACGGCATCTTCGTCGGCGCCACCCGCGCAAAAGAAATGCGCAACATGATGCTGATGTCGTCCCTGGTGGTGTTCCTCCCGGCCTGGTACCTGCTGCAGCCGTTCGGCAACCATGGCCTGTGGCTGGCGTTCACCCTGTTCATGGGCGCGCGCGGCGGTTTTATGTTCTGGGCTTATCGGCAGCGGGTTTACCCGGCGATGGTTAGGGACGCGAAGGTTTAACAGGCAGATCGTTGCGTCCAGACCCCGTGGGAGCGGCTTCCAGCCGCGATCAAATCTCCCCCCAACAAGAAGGCAGAATCAGAAACGGATAATCGTCCGCTCGCTCCACCAGACCCGCCCTGACAGGATTATCGAGCAAGTATCGGACTCGAACGGCGTAGTCCTCATCACCGCGAAGCGCATGATCGTGGAATCCGGGTTGCCAGACCGGTGCGTCGACACCGCCTTTTGAGAGGTGCGACGCCGTATAGCTCTTGAGCGTATGCATAACGCGCGAGAGCGACACATCACCGAGTGTTCCGGCCAGATGAATATGATCAGGCATCACCACCGCCGCGTCGATGAAAAACCTGCGCTCTCTGTCTAGCCAGCGAATGGCGTCGAGGACAACGATGGCGCGTTCAGTCCGAGCAAAAACTCTGCGGCGGTTTGCGACGTTGGTCGTGAGGAAATAGTAGCTGCCCGCTCGCGCGTATCGAGCTTTTCGCAGGTCTCTTGAGCGGGGCCGGTTATCGGACACCCGCCCATTTTCTCGGTTGTGGCCAGCGAGGGCTTCGGCAATTTCTCAGGAAGGTATCGGGATTATCGCGGAGTGAGAGAATTAATCGCGGCTGGAAGCCGCTCCCACGGATTGTGGCGCAACAACGTTGATCGTAGCGGGAAAGAACGCTGCATTCGGTCAGCACCCACCCATCTCCTCAAGATATCGAATAACCAACAGCATGGCGTTCTTGTTCTCATAACCGTCTCTGTTCGCCAGCATGTAGCTGATGATGTCGCCTACCTCAAAGAACTCCCGGGGCTCACGGCAGTAAATCTCTTCCAGGTAATCGGTTTCTTCGTCGAGCATGGCGACGAGGTCAAGCGCACCGCCGACATAGGCCTGCAGAAAGGGAATGTTGCTGCACTCGCCGTTGAACGAATCGCAAACGGAGGCGAACTCGCCCATCGTCAGGGCGAAGCCGTTCGTGGGGGCAAGTGCCAGGATTGTGGACAGGATCAGAGCGGGACCGGCGATACTCATGTGAAATCTCCTCTTGAAAAAATTAATGTTTTACGATAATTTTTTAAACATTAACAATCATTTCTTGAGGCAGTCAACCGTGAGCCGAAAACTATCGCTAGTGATCGCATGGGCCTGCACCGTTCTACTGGTGGCGACACCCATCGCCGCGCTCTTCTTTCTCCTGAAACTGAGTGCCTTCGCCGGGCTCGCGCGATCCAGCGTCGGGCTGCCGATCCAGTGGGGAACCGTTTCTGACGGCCAGTGGTATGCCTTGTGGGCGATGACCGCCGCCTACGTCTCCATAGGTTTGTTCGGCCTGTATTTCCTGCGCCGCGCGTTTTTCAATTTCGCCAAGGGCGAGCTCTTCAACCCCGCCAACAGCCGAGACATCCGGCGTTTCTCGATGCTTCTTTTCGCCCAGGCGCTTGTCACACCGGTGCATATGTCGCTGATGAGCGTCCTGCTGTCGCTCAATCATCCGGTCGGGCAGAAGATGCTGTCTATTTCCATCGGCAGTAATGAACTCAAGGCGATTGCCGTCGCCCTGGTTCTCTGGGTGATGAGCGACCTGTTGGTCGAGGGCTGCAAGCTGCAGACCGAAAACCGTCAGTTTGTATAGGCCGGCGCGATGCCCATCGAGGTGACCCTGGACGTGATGCTCGCGAGGCGGAGAATGAAGGGCAAGGAACTCGCGAGCGAGGTTGGCATCTCCGAACAGAATCTGTCGATTCTTCGAACGGGCAAGGTCAAGGGCGTCCGCTTCTCAACGCTCGAAAAAATCTGCGAGGTGCTCGACTGTCAGCCCGCGGACATCCTGCAATATGTGCCGGACGACGCGGGCGACTAGCGGCAGCGGAATTCAGTCTTTAGATCGGCGCCGCCGGCCTGGCCTCAGGGGGACTCGCTCGCGAGCACCGGCGCACCGTGCTTGTCGCACTGCTCGGTAACGCAGGAACGGGCCCAGGCATAAGACAGGATGCCGGTCAGCACGTTGGCGACGGCGTAAGCGATGAAAATGCCCGCCACGCCGAGAAAGCGATCGAGCAGGAAGGCGAGCGGCACGTAGATCACGATCATGCGCGCGAGGCTCACGTAAACGGCGGGTATTGGTTTGCCCATGCCGTTGAACGAGGCGTTCATGACCATAACCATGCCGTAGGCGCCGTAGCTTACGGGCGCAATCCACAGGAACAGCTGGGTGACGTCGGTAACCGCCGGGTTGTCGCTGAAGAGCGCCGGGAGGACGCCGCTGAACGCTGCCAGGATGACGGCGATGACGATACCGGCACCGAGGCAGAATAGCGTGCAAAGGCGTAGAGCTTCAAAGATGCGATCGGCCTTGTTGGACGACATGTTCTGTCCGACAAACGGACCGATGATGGCTGACAGCGCATAAAAGATGACCAGCATCATCGACTCGATGCGGCTCGCGACACCGAATCCGGCAACCGCTTCCGGCCCATGTGCCGCCAGCATCGCGGTAACCACGGCCATGGCCGCCGGTATGATCGCGTTGGTTCCGGCGGCTGGAATCCCGACATGGAGAATGTCCCGCCAGGAATTCCGCATCTCATCGAAGCCGGGCAGACGAAAGCTCAGCAGGTGCGTGCGATGCTTCATGTAATAGAGAGTCGCCGCAAAAATGCCGACCCGGGTCAGCAGCGCCGCGTAGCCCGCACCGTTCAGGCCTAGCGCGGGGACGGGCCCGAAGCCAAAAATAAAGATCGGGTCGAGGATGATGTTGACGACTGCCGCCACCATCATCAGCTTGCTGGGCAGACGGGTGTCACCGGTCGCACGCATGCTGCTCATGCCGACCATACCGATGACCAGGAACGGCGTGCTGGCGTAGAGGATCAGCATGTAGCCCTGGATCATGGGCATCATGTCTTCTGGCGCGCCGAGCACCCGGAAGAGCGGGTCGATGGTCAGCACACCAATAAAAGAGATAACCGCCGTGATGCTGAACGACAGGATCAGGCTGTCCGTTGCCAGGCGACGGGCACGGCGGTCATCGTGGGCCCCGATGGCGCGCGCTACAACTGATGACGTGCCGGCACCGAGGCCAATGGCAACACTGGTGACGACCATAAGAATCGGAAAAGCGAAGCTGATCGCGGCCAGCGGCCGGTCACCGACAAAACCCAGGAAATAGGCATCGGCGAACGCCTGCAGCATCATCATGAAGATGCCGAACATGACCGGCACCGTCATGTCGACAAGGTGCCGGCCGACCGGCCCTTGGGTCAGCCGCGCCTGCTTGGTTGCCATTGCGTATCCGAAGGGTGAGAAGCACCGGCCAGCGTCGCTTTGCGGTGCGATAAAGTCTCACTATGAACGAGCCCAAGGGGCAGCGCAACGAACGATTCGGTCTCTGTTACGCTTTGATACAGAAGGTGTCCGCAGACCCGTGAACCGCAGTCCTCATTATGAAAACCAACGCCTCCGTGCTCATTCCAGCCAAGCGGGAAGACTTATGGTCCGCGCTGATTGACCTGCCCCTGCGCTCCCGCTGGCAGGTCGGCGTGCGGGAGGTTGTAACTGTTTCCGGGACCGCGGGCGAGCGCGGTCATGTCGCCCGCGTGAGCTTCGACGACGGACGACCGGTTGAGCTCGAGACAACCACGGAAGCACGGCGTCCCGACCTTATGGCGCTGGTTATCGAGTCCGATCGCTATCGCCGGACGGTAGTCCACAACCTTGAATCCGCTGATGACGGAAACACGCGGTGGCAAGCATGGAGCAACACCAGCGCCGGAACCTGGGCGCAGATTCGCTCGCTGTTCGGGGGATCCGGCGTTAATGACAGCCTCGCGTCGGATATGGAGAGACTGAAACTGTTGGTGCAGACCAAAAATGCGAACGAAGCTCCTTAGACAGAGCGAGTACCGGAGATGAGCTGGAAGACCCTCAAGTCAAAGCTGGTTTTTGACAACCCGTGGATCTCGGTACGGGAGGATCACGTCATTAACCCCGGCGGTGGCGAGAACCAGTATGGGCACGTGCAGTTTAAAAACCAGGCGATCGCCATCGTGCCTCTCGACGAAGCGGGCCACACTTGGATAGTCGGGCAGGACCGCTACACGCTCGGCGAATATTCCTGGGAGGTACCAATGGGCGGTTCGCCGCTGGGCGAGGACCCGCTCGAATCTGCACACCGGGAACTTAAGGAAGAGACAGGTCTGTCCGCGGGCCGCATGCGCGAACTCATGCGTGTCCACGTCAGCAACTCGATTACTGACGAGGTAGGCTTCGTGTTTCTGGCCGAAGATCTCACCGCCGGCGAGATGGACCTTGAGGAAACGGAGAACATCACGGCGCGGCGGTTGCCGTTCGAGGAAGCGCTTGAGATGGCGGTCAACGGCGAGATAACGGACGCGCTAAGCTGCCTGGCACTGATTCGCGTTGACCGATTGAGACAAGAACAGGGTTAGCCAACTATCCTGCGAGTAACCTGAACAGACTCCTCGGCACCCTTTAGGGTGCGCCAGACGATTTCGATGACCCTCCATGCAATCCAACCCACAAGAACTCGCTAGATGCCCAGATCGGCCCACGGCGCAGCCGGCATTCATCGCCGTCGGCCTCGCCATACTCGCCGGTGCCGGATGCGCCTCAAACACCGCAGGCATCGCTCCCGGCTTCAGCGGGATGGCCGAGGTCAACGAGAGCACCTATCTTGCCATCAACGATCGAAAGACCCCGCGAGATTCCGGCTATCGCTTCGCGGTGATTGATGCCTCAAAGGAAGAAGGAATCGTCATCTCACCCGTCGCGCTGACCGGCATCGACGCGGCCTACTATCCGAGCGATCTCGAAGCAATCTGCGCAATCCCGAACAGTAACGGCGAATTTCTCGCGGCGGAAAGCGGGTTCTATAAAGGCCGTTTCGGCCGGCTTATGCACATCGGCTTGAGCAACGAGGACTCGCGAGGCTGGCAACTGCGACTCATCAATCAGCGCGAGCTACGAGACCGACCGCCGACGGAAGAAGGGACGACGCCAAAGCACGATGAAATTGAAGGCCTTGTCTGCGTTCGGCACAACGCTCAGCTGTTAATCGCCTACTGCGAGCGGGGCTTCGACGAGAATTCGGGCGAGCTTCACTGGGGCAGCCTCGACCTCTCAACGCTGGTGTTCCAGGCGCAGGGAACCCATGACCTGCAATCCCCAACCCTCACCGACAATCGCGACTGCAGCGAGCTGCACATTGAGGATCGTGGGGAGTCGACGGTATCCATTGTCGCTGCAGCAACGTTCGACGAGGATGACGACAACGGACCGTTTCGCTCGACGGTTTATCGAGCGGGTACCCTGAAGTTGGATGCGACGTCGGGCGAGTGGACGTTTTCGGATGAGGATCGGGAAACGATCTATGACGTTGAGGGACTTAAGATCGAGGCGCTGTCATCCGGCCCGTCCGGAAAGTCCCGCTATGCGTTCGGTACGGACGACGAGAATTATGGCGGTGTATGGCGACGGTTTGGCACGATCTATCCGGAAAACTAAGCATCCAGTTCGTCTCGGGAAGGCCTGTGCGAATCTCTACCGCGCCACTAGTCCTGAACGGGGCTTGGGGAAGTTCGCCAGAAGGCTCCCCTTCGCTTTGTCGTTCTGTTGTCGACAGCCACCTTATTGTATAGCCGAATTCCCGCCTTTTCGTCCAAGTGGTTCGGCTTCGACTGGCAACCATTTTGTGGAGCGGGTGATGGGAATCGAACCCACGTCATCAGCTTGGGAAGCTGAGGTTCTACCATTGAACTACACCCGCAAATCTCGTGTAGGCCACTGATTTTATAGTGAGACCGTCTGTGCAGCCATCATCTGACGGTAAAAAATGGTGAGGGATACCTATCCCCACAAAGCAAACTGCACCTGTTCACAAATTTCAGCCGAAGATACAGGTTGGACCGAATTGCATGAGCGCCGCGGGCATCGAGCGGTACATTCGAGCTCGTAACGATCAACGTCTCCTACGATCCGCTGGCTGCAGATCTTCCAGTGGTACGTTGGCTAATGTTGCGGTTCGGCCAGTTCGGAATCGGCCTCAATCGCATGAATCAGGTAACAGTAAAGGTCGTCTCTTACCGGCGCTCTACGGAACTCATCCTAACGATCAGTGCGCGCCGGACGCAGACTGCGGGTAGAGCGACTCTACATGCAAGCCGCCGTAGACCTGCCACACCAGGATATCGTTCTCGTCCTTCACGATAATCTCGGAAACCACCTCCGGTGGATCAGTCCTCGTGTATTCACGAATCCGCGTGTAGCTCGGAACCTCGTTGACTTGAGGCTCCAGTATGAACGGGTCGTATTGCAATCCGTCACGACGCGCCAGACAGATCGAATAGATCACGAGCATGTTGTCGGTCTGCGGTAAGCGATGCGTGTCCCCCATCGCGAAGCTGTTGCAGGAGTCATCGTTCAATTCGGATGCCGACGCCCACACCTGGCGAACGGTCATGTTGTCTTCATCGACATCGTATTCGACGCCGCGACTGAATGTGTCGTTCGGAGATTTCGGGAGCTCCCGGAACGGCCTGGCCTGCATAATCCCATTGTCGAACATCACGATCGTGCCGTCGCTTGTCACACGTGGGTTGTGTCCATGCGAGGGCCAGGTGACGTCACCGATCGGCGTAAGTAATTTGTCCTGAAACTCGGGCGCCCAATCATCATGATTGCCCAGTATCCATTTCACGTCGCTCGTTTCGCGGTCGATCTTTATGATCGCATCCTGGTTGCGGAACGAGACGATGATGGAGTCATCACGCGTATCGTAGGTAACGCCATTCCCGTGAGTCCAGTCCCAATGACCGGGAAACCCGCGAACGTGCCAATAGGCATTGAAAGTGAGATATCCGATCCGGTTGAGATCCAGATGCTCGAATGTGTCCCACGACCAGACAATATTGCCGTCGACATCGAATTCCACGATCCGGTCACCCACGACGTCGGCGTCTGCTCGTGGAGCATTCACGTCATACTCACTCGAATACCAGTTATCGACGCGGCGCGCGTTAGCCGTCAAAGCCAGGAAGTTGCCGTTCGGCATCTCGTGCGGTTGATGATGCAACGAGGCCGCATCGATAGGAACCGCCTCCTCGACGGGGCCCTGAGTCCGATGTTCCGCATAGAACTCGTTGACGACGTTGCCAAGCATGTCGATCTCGATCGAACGATGGTCGGTACGGTGGAAGAACAGGTTGCCGTTCGCTAGTTGCTTGACGCCGGCGATTCGCGAATCGGATTGGTAGTACCAGACCGGCTCGCCGAGCGCGTCGATAGCAACGATCATTCCCCAGCGAACCTCGAAGCGGAGCTGGTTCGGCTTGTGCCAGTTAATTCTTCCGGGAATTCTGCGGCGCACACTCAGGAAACGAATGCCGGGCTCCATTCGCTCCACATCGGCTGTTACGACTGTGAACTCCGGAAATTCCGTGAGGCCATCGGGCAGCGGCGGCGTCTCGTAGCTCAGTGGATCAGCGGTCGTTACCTCACCCTCGTCGTTGGTTACAGTCACCGTCAGTGAGTGCTTTCTGCCGGCCCGCAATCCAAGCAGCGGCAACCCTTCAGCAGCCGACTGATCGGCGCCGAAGTCGATCTCCCAGGTCTTGTCGCCGTCGTCGACAGTAACGGTCGTCGAGACGGGCTGGTCTGTCTCGTACGACAGGATCGCCGCAAGGGGAACGGCCTCGTTGGGGTTCTGAACGACGGAGGGCCCGGTCTGAAAAACTGGTGCCGCAGCCTGAACAACGGAGCAGCCAAGTATCCACGAGAGGTTGGCGAGCAAAAACCTCGAACGACCGTTTCTGATCACGCAAAGAACTCCCTAGGTAAGTCGACCAGCTGGGCACCCGCGATCCAGACCGAATCGATCTCGCGCGTTGCGCAAATGTCGTCGAGCGGATTCGCATTCAGGACGACCAGATCGGCTCGCAAACCGGTTGCAGCGTGCCGAGCTCGTCATCGAGCTCCATACTTTTCGCGGCAGCACCGGTCGCAGAGTATATAACCTCCCCCGGCGTCATACCTGCTTCGAACATCATCTCCATTTCTGTGAGCCCGAAGTAGCCCAGCCATTGACCCACGTTGGTGCCGGAATCGGTAACGAGCGCAACGAGCACGCCGGCATAGGTATCCCTCACCATTTATCTACCGTCAGATGATGGCTCAGCAGACGGTCTCACTATAAAATCAGTGGTCTACACGAGATTTGCGGGTGTAGTTCAATGGTAGAACCTCAGCTTCCCAAGCTGATGACGTGGGTTCGATTCCCATCACCCGCTCCAAATTTTAAGCTCTACTCTACGACGACTCCTTCACGACGCGCAGCCAGCGAGCCTTCGTACGATCCGCGCGCAGCACTTCGATTCGATAGCCGTTCCAGCTGATCGAGTCACCAGGGACAGGAATTCGCTCCAGCGTTTCGGTGACCAGGCCGCCAATTGATGCCACCTCCTGTTGCGGCTGCCAGACGACTCCCAGAGTCGCACACAGCTGACGCAGGTCAACAGTACCTTTGACCAATAGCGAACCGTCCGCACGCTGCCGCACGTCGTCGGCTGGCGAATCGCTTTCATCGCGAATATCGCCAACCACTTCTTCCAGCACGTCCTCGAGGGTTGCGATGCCCTGCACGTCGCCATACTCGTCGACAACCAGGGCGAGGTGTCTGTGACTCTCCTGATAGGTATGCAGAAGCTTGGGCAACGAAAGACTCTCCGGTACGACCAGAATCTCGTGGGTAAGCGCCTTCCAGTCGATACTGTCGCCCGGATGCTGCAGGAGCCAGTCGAACAGCTGCTTTGCCAGCACCACATGCTTCGCATCGTCGAGGTCACCGTTCGCCGAGAAAGGAAAGCGACTGTGACCACTGTTGCGAACGTAATCCACAACGTCTTGCCGAGGCATTTCAGCGGACAGAAAGTGCACTTTGTCGCGCGGCAGCATGACGTCGCGGGCATGCAGGTCCGGCAGCTGGGCGGCGCCGACAATTGCACCGGCGGTTCGTGGCCCGACCGAGCCTTCGCTCTCGCCCAGCACGGCAAGCAGGCGAATTTCCTCAGCTGAAGTAATTGGCCTTTCGACGTCGCCGCGGATCGCTCGGGAGAGCTTTTCGCTGGTTACCACCAGGGGCCACAGAAGACGGCTCAGCCAGTCGATGCCGTAGGCCACCGGCGTGGCCAGAGACGTTGCGTGCGCCACGCCCAGCGTCTTCGGAATGATCTCGGTAAAAAGCAGTACGGCAAGCGTGAAGATGAGCGAGAACAGCCAAAGCGAGCCCGCACCAAATACAGCTGTGTAGCTGGCGCCGGCAACAGCGGCACCGATGGTATGCGCGGCCGTGTTCAGGATCAGGATCGCGGCTATCGGTACGTCCATGTTCTCCTTGAAGCTGGACAGCAGCGTCCCTGCATGCTTCTTCGCGCTGACCATCA
>CAZFVT010000027.1:0-16747 GCA_964522355.1 uncultured Woeseiaceae bacterium
TCTGAGATGACGGCGGATCAGTCGCCGGTAGTCCGCTTTGCGGACATCGACGCGCCGCCGCTCGAAGCGTTGTTGGAACGTTACGATCTGGCCCTCGAGCGGGTGCCCGACCACGCGACCATTCCGGCCAGTTTCTGGGGCGATGAAGAGGCGGGCATCTCAGGCAATCGCGTCTACGTGCGAGGCGATACGCCGGTGCATTCCGTGTTGCATGAAGCGGCCCACGTTATCTGTATGTCGCCCGATCGACGCGCGAATCTGCATCGCGATGCGGGCGGCACGGACCTCGAGGAATCCGCCGTTTGCTACCTGGAAATCCTGCTGGCGTCCGAGATCGCCGAGGTCGGCAGCGATCGCCTGATGCAGGACATGGATCGATGGGGCTACAGCTTTCGGCTCGGCAGCACACGTCGCTGGTTTGAGGAGGATGCCGAGGACGCACGAGCGTTTCTTCGCGGGCACGGCATTATCGATAGTAACGGTCGCCTGACGGGCCGCTGCCGCGGCGAAGCGGCATCGCCATGTTAGTCTGAACGGCCCGGCCGCGAGAGCCCGCGTTGAACCCAGTCCTTCGTTACGCCACGTATACGTTCATTGCCGTCTTGCTTACCGGCCTGTTTGTGCTGGCCGAGACCAACGAGCCGGGCAGCATGCGGCTGCTCGTTTACCGATCGGCCGGCGACCTGCTGGGTACCAGCGAATACTCGCCCGTCGAGCTGTCGCAAATCGTGCTGCTGGTCATCTGCGCCCTGATTTATGCCGGCGTGGCCTACGCCTATCCCGCCCAGCGACCTATCGCCTTTCTGTTCGGGGGCGTTGCGCTGGCCGGTACCGTTCGCGAGATGGACTACTTCCTGGATCGGTTCGTCACGGATAATTTCTGGCAGGTGCCGTTCGTACTGATCGCCGCTCTCGTGATCGTCTACAGCTGGCGAAACCGTCGTCGATTTCGCGTCGCCTGGTCGCGGATGTGGCCGAGTCCCGGCCTGACCCTGATTTTTGCCGGAGCGTTGATCGAGTTCGTGTTCGCCCAGTTCATCGGTCACGGTCCACTGTGGCAAGCCATCTCCGGTGACGGCTACCAGCGCATCATCAAGGTTACTGTCGAGGAGCTGATCGAGTCCTTTGGCTATTTGCTCTGGCTGTTCGGGACCATCGAATACGCCGTGCAGTCGCGGGCCGTCGACAAGGTCTGGAAGCCCGAGCCGCGCCCGGGCGAGAGCCGTCGACGCTCGCGGCGTCGCGCCCGACGGGCGGCCAAAAAGCGCTATTGAGGTTCTCGGGCGCCGGGTTCTAGAGAATCGTGGGATTCGGGACGCCCGGATACACTTCCTCGGGGTCGAAGACTTTTTCCGTATCGGTGAATTCGAGGTCCAGCCGGCCTTCATCGCTCTGGTCGGCTGCGTCCGATGCGACCGGAATCTGCCGGTAGAAGCACGATCGATAGCCGACATGGCAGCTGGCGCCGCCGGCGACGTCAACTCGCAGCCACACACAGTCCTGATCGTCGTCGATCATTAACTGGACGACCTTCTGAACCAGCCCGCTGGTCGCGCCCTTGTGCCAGAGCGTCTGCCGGCTGCGGCTGTAGTAATGCGCTTCGCCCGTGGAAATCGTCAGGCGCAGCGCCTCGGCGTTCATGTAACCCTGCATCAGAAGCTCGCCGGAGGTTGCATCGGTGGTCACCGCGGTGATCAGCCCGCGGTCGTCGAATTTCGGGGCGAGATCCACACCCTCTTCGACCTGCTCAATGCTGGTCCGCGCCTGAAACTGGATCGGTTGATCGGTCATGCCTGCTCCCGGCCGGGTGGCCGCTGGCTTGAAAAATTGGCCGCCGATTATAGCCATTCCGCTGCCGCAGGCTGCAATTTTTTCCCGGGCGGGATGGTCGTTATTGCTATCATGCGCCGCCGTAGCGTCAAATCAGTCTTTCAAGAAACTGCGATCCGCCCACATTGGCACTAAAGCTTCACGACACACTGAGACGAAAGAAGGTCCCGTTCGAGCCGCTTGAGCCGGGCAAGGTGACCATGTATCTCTGTGGGCCAACGGTTTACAACTATGCTCACATCGGCAACGCCCGGCCGGCCGTTGTCTTTGACCTGCTGGCGCGCCTGCTGCGACGGGACTACGAGCTGACCTTCGCCCGCAATTTCACCGACGTCGACGACAAGATAAACGCCGCCGCTGCGGAAACCGGTGTGCCGATCGGAGCGATAACCGAGCGCTACATCGAAGCCTATCAGCAGGACATGGGCGCGCTGGGCGTGCTGCCCCCGGACATCGAACCTCGAGCTACAGAGAACATCGAGAGCATGATCACGATGATCGAATCGCTGATTGAATCCGGTCATGCCTACGCCGCAGAAGGCCACGTCCTGTTCGAAGTGTCGCAATGCCAGGATTACGGCAAGCTGTCGAAACGGGACCTGCGCGAGATGATCGCCGGGGCCCGGGTCGAAGTAGCTCCCTACAAGAGGTCGCCGCAGGATTTTGTGCTCTGGAAGCCCTCAACACCGGAGCTGCCGGGCTGGGATTCGCCGTGGGGACGCGGCCGACCTGGCTGGCATATCGAGTGCTCGGCCATGACGGCGAGGCACCTCGGCCGCACTATCGACATACACGCCGGCGGTCAGGACCTTGTGTTCCCTCACCATGAGAATGAACTCGCGCAATCGACCTGCGCCCACGACGGCGCGCCCTTCGCGCGCTACTGGCTGCACAACGGCTTCCTCAGTATCGACAGCACGAAGATGTCGAAGTCGCTCGGCAACGTGCTGCTGGTTCACGACATGATCAAGGAAACGCCCGGTGAGGTTATCCGCCTGGCGCTGCTGAGCGCGCATTATCGCCAGCCTCTCGACTGGTCCGATGAATCGGTGGCATCCGCCCGGCGAATGCTCGACCGGCTCTACGGCGCGCTCCGCGGTATCGAGGTTCCGCAGGCGCTGAGATCGACGGTTGCGGCTCCGTCCGCCCTCGTTGAAGCACTCGAAGATGATCTCAACACCTCAAAGGCGCTGGCCGTGATGTTTGACCTTGTCCGGGCACTCAACAAGACCAGCGAGGACGAGGCGCGTCAGTCGATGGCCGCCGAATTGCTGGCGGCCGGGGACCTGATGGGGCTGCTGCAGGATGATCCCGAGGCCTGGTTTGCCGGAGCTGCCGGTGACGGTCTGAGCGCCGAGGCCATTGAGGGCCTGCTGGTCGAACGGCGCGAGGCAAGGGCAAATAAGGACTTTGCCGAAGCGGACCGGATACGGGATGAGCTGCAGTCGGCGGGCATTGCCATCGAAGACGGACCGGACGGTACGAAGTGGCGTCGGCTATGAATGCGGTGATTGATGCCCAGCAGGAAGTGATCGAAGAGTTTTCGTTTTTCGACAACTGGATGGATCGCTACCAGTACCTGATCGACCTCGGTCGTCGACTGCCGCCGCTGGGTGAAGACGAGAAAACCGAAGACAACCTGATCCGCGGCTGCCAGTCGCAGGTCTGGTTTGTCGCCGAACAGGACGGGGACCGATTGAAGTTTCGGGCGGCCAGCGATGCGGCCATCGTTTCCGGCCTGATCGCGCTGCTGCTGCGCATCTACAGCGGCAAGCGCCCGGCCGAGATTCTCGATTCGTCACCGGACTTCATCGCCGCGCTTGAACTCGAGAAGCACCTGAGCGCTACGCGCAGCAACGGCCTTGCATCGATGCTGAAGGCCATTCGGCAGTTTGCGGCGAGCGCTGCCGAATCGGCATGACCGAGCGTCCGCCGGCGGTGGCGTCTGGCCTGTCGAGGATACTGGCGCTCCCGTTTCGCGGTCTGATCTGGATCTACCGCTACGGCGTATCGCCGCTGATCGGCGCAAACTGCCGCTACCAGCCAACCTGCTCCGCCTATGCCGAGGACGCCCTGCGCCGCTACGGGATCATTCAGGGCGGCTGGCTGGCTGCAAAGAGAATCTGTCGCTGCCATCCCTGGGGCGGTTCAGGCTACGACCCGGTCCCTGAACCGGATACGCATGACGGTCGCTGACTACCTGCTGGAGCTCGTTCACCCGTTTACCGATTCCGCTGTGCTGGTCGGCATGATCGCCTTCACCGCGCTGCTGGCGCTGGCGATGGCATCCGGCCTGACGGGTCTCTGGCTGCTCATCGTCGTATTACCGGCTGCATCGAGATTCCTGATTGGCGTGTCCGAGGCGCGCATCGCTGAGAAACGGGTCCAGCCGATGGGGCTGGAGCTGTTCGGCTGGTTCAACAACATCTGGGCGCTGCTGCCTTTGGTCCTGATCGGCCTTGCGGGCCTGGCCCAGCTCGCGGTGTATGAATCGTTCGGCCTGCTCGCCGCCATCGTCTTGGCCGCGCTCTTCAATCTCGTGATACCCGCATCGCTGGGGGTCCTTGCGCTGACGCGCTCACCGGAAACGGCGTTGAATCCGCTTGCACTCTGGGAGCTGATCGTGCGCTGCGGCTGGAGCTATGCCAGCATTCCCGCGACAGCCACCGTCCTGGCCGCGCTGCTGGCCTGGCTTGAAGCAGAGGCGATACCCGGATGGGCAATGAATCTCAGCTCAGCCTACGCCCTGACCGTGTTGTTTTCACTGACCGGATTCGTGGTTCAGCGAGGCGGACTTCGGGAACTGGTGGGCGCCGCAGAAGGCGGACCGCTGGTCCGCAGGGTCAGAGAACGAGACCCGGATCTCGAGCGTGAGCAGGTGCTCAATCACGCCTACGGCTTGTTCAGTCGCGGCAATAGCCAGGGTGGACTGGCGCATATCGAGGATTTTATTGAACGATCGGCGCAAAACGGCGACTTAAAGCGCGAGTACGAGTGGTTTTTTCAACGTGCCCTTCAGTGGGAGGGAAACGTACCCGGGCTGATGATTGGCCAGCGATACCTGGCGGAACTGCTGGATGCCGATGACGAGCATCTGGCCATCAAGGTCCTTTCCCGCTGTCTTCACGAAGACGAGCGCTTTAAGCCCTTACCGGCGGATTCCGAGAGGCTGCGGCAGATCGCAGAATCCCTTGGTCGGGATGACCTTACAAAACGGCTTTGAGTAGAAGGCGGGAACGGAGCACAAGGGCGCGCCTGATCCGGGTTGATGTGCACGGATGCCGTGGTTAAGGTTGGTCGATGGATAAGAAATTGCTGTCGATCCTATGCTGCCCGGTCACCCACGGCGACCTTGCGGTTGCCGGTTCGGATCTCATCAAGCGCGTGAATCAGGCCATCAGCGAGGGTTCGGTTCGCAATCGTGAAGGCGTCGTTTTGTCCGCCGCTTTGAGCGAGGCGCTGGTCACGGCCGACGGCAAGTTTATCTACCCCGTTGCAGACGGCATACCCGTACTGCTGGAGGGCGAATCGATCAGCGGCGAGGAATTTGCAAATACCTGATACCGAATTCCTGCGGTGGTCTGGCACCGCAACGCAGGCGAGGGGTATTATCTGACCCCTATGCGACGTTCTTCGCACGAGACGCAAAACGCGTGAAGCTCTCGGCCAACAGGCTGGGCAGCCACCTACGCGAGCCGCTTAAACCCTGTTACCTCGTTTCCGGCGATGACCCGCTGCTCGTGCAGGAGGCGCTCGATGGTCTCCGCGAGGCCGCTCGCAAGCAGGGCTTTGAAAGCCGCGATTTGCATATCCAGCTTGCCGGCTTCGACTGGGGTGTACTTTCCAGCGCGGCCAACGAGCTGTCGCTGTTCGCCAGCCGCCGAATCATTGAGCTCAGACTGCCGACGGGTAAGCCGGGCCGCGACGGTAGCGCGGCGATTGCCGAGCTTGCCGCGCAAGCAGGCGATGACCTGTTGTTCATCGTGCAGACGCCGCGCCTCGACCGTAACGCCTCCAATGCCAAGTGGGTGAAGGCGCTCGACTCGCACGGTGTGCATGTCCAGGTCTGGCCTGTCGACGCCCGGGAGCTGCCGCGCTGGATCGACGAACGCATGCGACGAGTCGGGCTCGAGCCGGAGCGCGAGGCGGTGCGCGTGGTTGCCGACCGGGTGGAAGGAAACCTGCTGGCGGCCAACCAGGAAGTCGAGAAACTTCGGTTATTGCTCGGGCCCGGTCCCGTGACCGGAGACGAGGCCAGAGAGGCCGTTGCCGACAGCAGCCGGTTCGACGTCTACAAGCTCGCCGACGCGGCCCTGGCCGGCAATGCCACGAGGGCGCTACGCATACTGGAAGGGGTGCGGGCTGAGGGTGTGGATGCCGTCGTTGTCTTGTGGGCGCTCGGCCGAGACTTAAGAACCCTTGCGAGGTTGTCGCAGGCCATCGATTCAGGGACGAGTGCCGCGGCGGCGTTCCGTGCGGAGCGGGTCTGGGAGAGTCGGCAGAACCTGGTTCGCGGCTGCCTTGCGCGTCACCGCCGTGACGGTTTTTTCACAATGCTTCAGGCGGCGCGCCAGGCTGACGCTGTGGCCAAAGGGCAGATGCCGGGCGACGCCTGGCAACTGCTGACCAACCTCGTCTGGCAGCTGTCGCTGCGTCAGGAGGCGGCGTAGTGCATTGCTTCGCATCGGGCAGGGAGATTGAATGAGCGCGATGGGCGTTTTCGGCGGTACGTTCGACCCGATTCACTACGGGCATCTGCGGACCGCTTTTGAGGTGCTCCAGGCGCTGCGCTTCAACGAAGTGCGATTCATGCCCTGCGGCATGCCCCCCCATCGAGGCTCGACGGTGGCCTTGCCGGAGCAGCGTCTTGCCATGGTCCAGGCGGCGACTGAAGGGCAGCATGGTTTTGTGGTCGACGACCGCGAGCTGCACAGGGAAGGGCCGTCCTACTCCGTCGATACGCTCGCTGCCCTCCGGGGAGAGTTTCCGCTCCGTCCGATCGCGCTGATCATCGGCATGGACGCGTTCCTCGGATTGCCGAAGTGGTACCACTGGCAGGAAATTCTCCAGCTCGCGCATATCGTCGTTGCCCACCGGCCGGGCTGGAAAGCGCCTGACATCGGTCCGTTGGGCGAACTGCTCGCGGAACGGGGCACACACAGAATCGGGGACTTGCACCAGGCAAAATCCGGCCACATCTATATTCTCGACGTAACCCAGCTGGAGATTTCCTCCACCGACATTCGCGACCTCGTCTCAGCGGGACGAGATACGCGTTTTCTGATGCCGGATGCCGTTCGCGAATACATTCGGCAAAGCGGCTGTTACGATCACTTGTCGGAGGCCGACGAGGACTAGAGTTTCTTAACGACGGAATGGTGAATGGACAGTAAAGCGCTCTGTGATTTGGTGGTTGAAGCACTTGAAGACGTCAAGGCGCGGGACATCGTCAAGCTCGACGTCAGTGAGTTGACGACGGTTACCGACTACATGGTTGTTGCCAGCGGCACGTCCAACCGGCACGTCAAGGCACTCGCTGATGCGGTCGCCGAAAAAGCCCGCGAAGCCGGGCACAAGCCCGCCGGTGTCGAGGGTGAATCGGGCAGCGAGTGGGTGTTGCTGGATCTCGGTGACGCCCTTGTGCACGTCATGCTGCCAAGCGTCCGGGAGTTCTACAACCTGGAGAAGCTCTGGTCGATCAGCCCCGCGGGCGACATCCTGGCAACCGACGGCTAGCGCATGCACATCCGGGTACTGGCGGTGGGTACGCGTCAGCCTGCCTGGGTCAATTCGGCCGTCAAAGAGTACGTCCAGCGCCTTCCGCGCAGCTGGCGCTTTGCTCTCAAGGAAATTCCGGCTGCGCCACGTGGCAACCAGGGAACATCGACGGCGGCGAACCGGGAAGGGCAGTCCATACTTTCTCAGCTGGGCGACGGCGAACGGCTCATCGCCCTGGACGAGCGGGGTCAGCAGGTAACCAGCGTTGGCCTGGCTGACTGGATTGATGCCTGGCAGAGCGACGGTCGTGACGTCTGCCTGTGCATTGGCGGGGCCGATGGCCTGTCCGCAGACTGCCTGCAAAGAGCCGAACGCCACTGGTCCCTGTCGAAACTGACTCTGCCGCATGGGCTGGCGCGGGTGCTGCTGGTCGAGCAACTCTACAGGGCCTGGTCCCTGCAGACCGGTCACCCCTACCACCGTGCCTGACGAGGACAAACGGGCCACAATGGCGCGACAGAAAACCCTGATCCTCGCATCCGGATCGCCGCGGCGCCGCGAGATCCTGGCAAGCCTCGGCCTGAACTTTGACGTGGCTGCTGCCGACATCGACGAGCGACAGAACGCGGGTGAGTCGCCGGCCGACATGGTAAAGCGGCTGGCCGAGGCAAAAGCCCGCGCCGTAGCCGTGCGCTCGCCAACGGATGCGCTCGTCATCGGTTCAGACACGGCCGTGGTCCTTGATGGGCAGGTTTTTGGCAAGCCCGTCAACGCAGATGACGCGGCGAGCATGCTGCAGCGGCTGTCCGGACGCTGGCACGAAGTCATGACGGCCGTAGCCCTGCTTGAGGACGGCCGCGCTGACGTAGCCATATCCATTACCCGTGTGCGATTTCGCGACATCGATCCGGCGGAGGCCGCGATTTACTGGCAAAGTGGTGAGCCGGCGGACAAAGCTGGTGGTTACGCTATTCAAGGGCTTGGCGGCGTTTTCGTTGAGGCTCTCGAGGGCAGCTACACCGGCGTTGTCGGCCTGCCCGTATTCGAGACCGCAACCATGCTTCGTCGAGCCGGTCTAGATATCCTGAACCTTCAACAAATGCCTGCGCCGTGACCGACGAATCGCCCAAAGAGGAAATCCTGGTAAACGTGACGCCGCGAGAGTTTCGCGCGGCGCTGCTCGAAAACGGCATCCTCCAGGAAGTCTACGTGGAGCGGGCCACCCGCCGCGGGCTGATCAGCAATATTTACAAGGGGAAGGTGTCTCGCGTTCTCCCCGGCATGCAGGCGGCCTTTGTCGATATCGGGCTGGAGCGAACGGCATTCCTGCACGCCTCCGGCATCGTGCAGCGCGACGGCGACAATGGCGACTCGGGGGTTCCAGCCCTCCCGGACATCCGCCACCTGATTCGCGAGGGCGATGAGGTGGTCGTGCAGGTCGTCAAAGACCCCATTGGCACCAAGGGCGCGAGGCTGACCACGTTCGTCACCTTGCCCTCCCGTTTTCTCGTCCTGCTGCCCGAGGGTTCCGGCATCGGCGTCTCCGCGCGGATCGAGGATGAGCCGGAGCGCGATCGACTTCGCGAAATCGTCACCGATCTCCTCGAGGAAGAGGAAGAGGGTGGCGTCATTATTCGCACGGCGGCTGAGGGCGCCAGCCGGGAGGCGCTGCGCGCCGATCTGAAGTTTCTTCGCAAACTGTGGTCGGTCGTTCAAAAGCAGTGCGCGGAGGCGGGGGCGAAAACGCTGGTGCACGAAGACCTGCCGCTGCCCATACGGGTACTGCGGGACCTGGTCAGCAGCGACGTTGAGCGCATACTCGTCGACTCGCAGGACGACTACGAGAAGATGAAGGCGTTCGCGAAGAGTTTTCTTCCGGAAATCGAGCCGATGATCGAGCTATACACGCGGCGCCGGCCGATATTCGACCTGCACGGTATCGAAGACGAGATTCGCAAGGCGCTGGACCGGAGCATTCCCCTGAAGTCCGGGGGTTACGTGATTTTCGATCAGACCGAAGCGATGACGACCGTCGACGTCAACACGGGCGGTTACGTCGGTCATCGCAACCTTGAAGAAACCATTTACCGGACCAACCTCGAGGCGGCGGTCGCCATTGCCAGGCAACTACGACTGCGCAATCTCGGCGGCATCATCATCGTCGATTTCATAGACATGGAAGAGGAAGACCACAGGAAGCGCGTGCTTGAGGTCTTCGAGGAATCGATGGCGCGGGATCATGCCCGGCATCAGATGACGCCGGTTTCGCCGCTGGGACTGGTTGAAATGACCCGCAAGCGAACTCGCGAGAGCCTGCAGAACATTTTGTGTGAGGGCTGTCCAAACTGTAGCGGGCGCGGTTTTGTGATGACCTCGGCCACCGTGTGTTTCGAGATTTTTCGTGAAGTCCTCCGCCAGCACCGACAGTTCACTTTTGACGAGATCCTGGTACTCGCGCATCAGGACGTCATAGAGCTGCTGCTCGACGACGAGGCTCACGGCCTTGCCGAGATCGAGGAGCAGATCGGCAAACCGATTCGGCTGCAGCCGGAATCGCTTTACCTGCGCGACCAGTTCGATGTTGTACTCGTCTAGCGACGGGCGTATTCACCGGAAATCCGAACCTGCATGCTGAAACTGCTCAAAAGAATTCGTAACTGGCTGGCGTATACGCTGGCCGGCGCCGTAATTCTGCTCGCCGTTGTCGTCGGGCTGTTTCGGCTGTTTCTGCCCCGCCTGACGGAGTACCAGGAAGACCTTAAGGACTGGGCGTCTGCCGCTATCGGTATCGAGGTCGAATTTACCGGCATGAACGCTCGCTGGCGCCTCAGTGGCCCGGAGCTGAATTTTTACGACGCCGAGCTCGCTCTGCCGGGCTCGCAGGAGGCGCTGATTCGTGCCGGCGAGGTGACCATTGGCGTCGCTTTTTTGCGATTGCTGACCGACCGGACGCTGGTTGTCGATCGCGTTCTGGTCAGCGGGACCGAGTTGGATATCGGCTCTGACGCGGAGGGCGAAGTCCGGGTTCAGGGCCTGACGATCGACGAACTGACTTCGCTCATACCCGCCTCCGGAGAAGCGGGCGACGTGGTGCTGGTCGGTCGAAACGTTTCCGTCGTTTACCGCGGCGAGGCCGAAGGTGACAGCGACCGAGACGCAGTTTCCGTGGATATCGACTCTGTCGAGGCCACCCGACGAGACAACGCCCTGTCGATCGAAGCGTCGCTGGATTTACAGGAGGGCTTCGGCAGCCGCCTCGACGTTTCCGCCGACCAGGTCCGGCTGTCGGCGGACAGCCAGGCGAGCTGGCAAATCTATCTCGAAGGGCGTTCCCTGGGCCTTGCCCGCTGGAGCGCGTTCCTGCCCGATGAGATACCCGGGATTACCGCCGGAAGCGGCGACGTCAGCCTCTGGCTGGAAGTGTCCGAGGAGGGGCTAGATAAAGCAACGGCCAACTTCGTCGTCGACGACGTCGCCATCGCCGATGCGGACGCGTCCGGCTTCTTCGATTTCGACGGACGACTGGAGTTTTCCCGCAGCGAAGACACCATCCTCGTCGCCGCAGAGAACCTGAGCCTGACGACGGCCCACGGCGAATGGCCTCGATCAATCATTCAACTGCAGCTCTACAATGACGAGGACGGGCAGCTTGACGAGTTGAGTGCCAACGCGTCCTACATAGCGCTTCAGGACATTGGTTACTTCTCATCCTGGCTGCCCGCGGATCTCCGCGAACAGCTCATCAATTTCGCACCGCGCGGCGAATTGCGTGATCTGAGGATCAACCTGAGCGACTTCGCAACCGACCAGCGTCGCTATGACCTTGCAGCTGAAGCGGCTGACGCCGGCATCGATGCCGTGGACCGGTTCCCGGGCATCGACGGTTTTTCCGGCGGCCTGCGGGCGGATCACTCAGGCGGGAGGCTGGAGGTGCGCTCCGTCGGTCTGCGACTGGACCTGCCCGAATACCTGAAAGAGCAGGTCGTCCTGGACGACGCCATTGGTACCATAATCTGGCGGCGCAGTTTTGACCGGGTGACCCTGCTGACGGACCGGCTGCAGCTTCGCAGTCCGGACTTCGACAGCCAGACAAGCCTGCAGGTCGTGATCCCGGACGACGGCAGCGCGCCGGTCGTCGACCTCGACAGCCAGTGGAGTCTCAACGACGTCGCGTCGGCAAAGCGCTTCCTGCCCGAACCGGTCATGCATCCGGCGCTCTATCGCTGGCTGAACGAGGCACTGGTTTCCGGTTCGATGACGGCCGGCACGGCGCGCCTGATCGGGCCGCTCGACAAGTTCCCCTTCGACAACGACGAAGGGGAGTTTCGCATCACGGCGACGCTTGAGGACGCGGTGCTGGCGTATGCACGAAGCTGGCCGGCGGCGTCGATCAGCAGCATGGACGTCTATCTCGATGGCATGCATCTCGGTACAGAGAGGAACGTTGCTCAAACGGCCGGCAACCGGACATCCAATGCGATTGTCGAGATTCGCGACCTGCGTGATCCGGTGCTGACGATCGATGCCTTTGCTCGCGGCTCGCTGGAATCGATTCGCCAGTTCGCGATAGACAGCCCGATTGCCCAGATATTCGGCGGGCGTCTGAATGACGTGTCGGTTGCCGGCGATGCATCGTTTAATCTCCAGCTGGCCTATCCGCTCAAGGACAGGCTGAATTACAGCTTTAGCGCCCGAGTGCAACCGACCGACGGACAAGTCACGCTGGCTGGCTTCAGGCCGTCGCTTTACGGTCTGAATGGCCTCGTGACAATTTCCCGCGAATCGATTTCCTCAGAAGGTCTCTTCGGTACCTTCCTCGGCGAACCGGTGTCCATCGACCTGCAGGCGATAACCGACGACGCGCCAGGGTACCGGGTCGTTGCCAATGCCAGCGGTCGGGCGACCGGCGATGGACTGGTGAACGGCCTGGGTGCGCCGCTGGCCGGCATCATCGATGGCGCTGCCGACTATCGTGCATCGATTCGTTTTCCCCGGGCCAACAGCGAAGAAGCGTCGCCGCTGCAGATAACAATCCAAAGCGACCTGGAGGGTTTTGGGATGACGCTGCCGACGCCGCTCAACAAGGCCGCTGCTGATCGTTATCCACTGTCATTACAGCTTGAGTTTCCCGCCGAGCGGCGCATCGCCGCCAGCGCCAGCCTGGGCGATGGCATCCGCTTCACCAGTGACTTTTACAGGGACGACTACGGCTGGGATTTCGATCGCGGCTCGCTGGCGTTTGGCGGCGACTACCCGGCGGTTCCTGAATCGCGCGGTTTGCACATACAGGGCCATATCGAGAGCCTGAGGTTTGCCGAGTGGATGGCGCTGGCGAAAGAGGGCCGCAGCGACGGGCCGCGCTTCACCGATCGCATCCGTTCGATCGATCTGGAGATTGATGATCTCTACCTTTTCGGTCAGCACCTCGCGGATCACCGGGTCGAAGTCGATCGAAGCGGTGCAGAATGGTTCGTCCAGGCCTTCGGCGACAACGTCGAGGGTACGGCCAGGATCCCCTACGATTTCGCGGATCAGCGGCCCATAACTCTCGATATGGTTCGACTGATCCTGCCGGGAGATCCGGAGGCGACGACGGCCGCCGCCGAGGTCGCGAGCTTCGATCCCAGGACGCTGCCGCCGATTGACATACGCGCGGCCGAGTTCGCTTTCGGCGAACGGGCTATCGGCTCACTGTCGGCCAGTTTTGCGAAGACCGACCGGGGCTTGCTCGCCGAGGCGATCAATGCCACTGACCCCACGTTTACGATTGAAGGATCGGCAGGCTGGTTTATGGACGTGTCTCCGGGAGCGGTCAGTGAGACGGCGGTGACGGCAACGCTAAAAAGTCGCAACGTCGAGCAGACGCTGGCGCGCCTCGGTTACGAACCCGTCATCGACAGCGACTCAATGACCATCGAGCTCGACGTGAATTGGCCGGGCGGTCCGAGAGGCGACTTCCTTGAGCATGTGTCAGGTGAGGTCAGCGTTCAGCTCGCCCAGGGCCAGCTCAATGAAGTGGAGCCGGGAGCCGGGCGCGTCTTCGGCCTGATGAGTATTATCGAATTGCCGCGCCGAATGTCGCTGGATTTTCGCGACGTATTCGACAAGGGTTTCGGCTTTGCTGAGATTACCGGCTCCTTTCAACTTGAATCCGGCAACGCCTATACCTGTGACCTGTCGCTCAAAGGGCCGGCGGCGGACATTGGCATCGTCGGCCGGGTCGGTCTTGCTGCCGGCGAGTACGACCAGACGGCGATCGTCAGCGCCAACGTAGGCAATACCCTGCCGGTCGTCGGTGCTGTGGTTGCAGGTCCTCAGGTTGCGGCCGCACTTCTGCTATTCTCCCAAATCTTCAAGAAGCCAATACAGGAGCTGGGCCAGGTGTACTACGCCATCGAAGGCCCGTTTGAGAACCCGTCCATCGACAGCACAGATGCAGGACGCTTCGCTGAAACCAGTCAGATGGCCTCGTGCCTGAGCAGCGTTGAGTAACCGACATTAAGCGATCGTCGATCACAGACCTTACAGGCAGGAATTCGTGAGTCAGCAAGAAAGCACAGCACTTCGAACGGTAATGAACTCGGTCATGGACCCGGCAGGATTGACCGAGTCCGACCTCAACAAGGCGCTTGGTTCGATCAACGTGCGTGATGTTGACCTGGCCGACCTCTACTTCCAGGTCAGTCGACAGGAAAGCTGGATGGTCGAGGACGGCAAGCTCAAGGAAGGTAACTTCAGTGTCGACCAGGGTGTCGGCGTAAGGGCCGTCTGCGGGGAAAAAACCGGATTCGCCTATTCGGATCAGCTGGTTGTGTCGGCCCTTGATGAAGCCGCGCAGGCGGCCAGGGCAATTACCCGGCAGGGCCAGGCACGACAGGTGCAGATCGCCGCGGGCGGCGAGGCGCGAAACCTCTACCCGGCCGTCGATCCAACCACGAGCCTCACCGATGAAGAAAAGACCGCGTTGCTGGCAAAAATCGACGCCGATACCCGGGCGCTTGATCCGAGAGTTGAGCAGGTCATCGTCAGCCTCAGCAGCAATCAGGACATGATATTGATCGCGGCCGCCGACGGTACGCTCGCCGCCGATGTCCGGCCGCTGGTGCGATTGAACGTCAGCGTCATCATGACGGAGAACGGACGCCGTGAGCAGGGTTACGCGGGTGGTGGCGCCCGAGCGCCACTCGACTATTTCGCTGACGGTGAGATCGCGATGGAGCTGGCGCGTGAGGCCGTTCGCCAGGGTTCGGTACTGCTGGAGGCCGACCCCGCGCCCGCGGGCAGTATGCCAATGGTACTCGGTGCCGGCTGGCCGGGAATCCTGCTCCATGAAGCCGTCGGGCACGGGCTCGAGGGTGATTTCAATCGAAAAGGCGTTTCAGCATTTTCCGGCCGGGTCGGCGAACAGGTCGCCTCACCGCTGTGCACGATTGTAGACGACGGCACGATTCCGGGCCGTCGGGGATCCCTCGCGCTTGACGATGAGGGTACGCCGGGAGGCTACAACGTATTAATTGAGAACGGTGTGCTCAAGGGCTACATGCAGGATCGGATGAATGCGCGGCTGATGGGCGTTGCTCCCACCGGCAATGGTCGCCGCGAGTCCTTCGCACACGTGCCGATGCCGCGGATGACGAATACCTACATGCTTGCAGGCGAGCACGATCCTGAGGAGATCATCGCATCGGTCAAGGAAGGCATTTACGCGCCGAACTTTGGCGGTGGTCAGGTTGATATCACCTCGGGCAAGTTCGTGTTCTCCGCAAATGAGGCCTACCTGATCGAAGACGGCAAGACCACCCGACCGGTCAAGGGCGCGATGATAATCGGCGACGGTCCCGATGTGCTGGGCAAGATATCCATGGTGGGCAACGATCTGAAGCTCGATCGGGGCGTTGGCACCTGCGGTAAGGAAGGTCAGTCGGTGCCGGTCGGCGTCGGCCAGCCGACGCTCAAGATCGACAACATTACCGTGGGCGGGACCGCCTGACGTCCGGACCTGTTGCCCGGACGGACTGGACTATCGTCAGGCGGCCAAGGACAATCAATCGTCCGCCCTGCCAGTGAGCACCGCTATGTGGATATCCAAGCCGATCTATGAAGCTTTGCCCTATTTCTACCTGCTGGCGGGTATCGCGTCGCTTGCCGCGTCGATGTACCTGGCGCACTGGTACTGGCCGACGATCTGCTTCACGCTTGGGTTGGGCTGTCTGGTCGCCGGACTCGTCGTCTTACTGAAACGGCGCGATTATCGGCTTGATGATCGGAGTAACGACCACGACCCGGAGTAGCGGGTGACTAGTCTGCGTTGACAATAGACGGTTCGTCGTCTTCGCTCGGTTCAAGATCTTCGTCGCCGTCGAAATCGAGTTCTTCGTCTTCGTCCGCTGACAGCGTTTCGGTGCTGACGGTGTCGTTGCGCAGGTCGGAATACACCAGCTCATGCAGCCCCAGCTTGATCGTGTCGCCGTCTTCCAGTTCCTTGCGCTTTATCCGCTCCTCACCAAGGAAGATGCCGTTGGTGCTGTTGAGGTCCTCGATAACAGCCCCGTCGGCACTGGTTACGATCTGCGCATGGTGTCGGCTGACGAATTTGCTCTTGATGTAAATCTCGTTATCCGAGCCACGGCCGATAATGACCCGGCCTTTATCGAACAGAAATTCACCGACCACTTCGCCCTGGTGCAATAGCTGAATGCCGGTCAGGTGGCGGGCGTCCTCGTCGACGACCTGGGTCACCCGCGGCAACTGGCGAAAACGGCCAGACAAATTCTCATGTTCCCGCCAATTCAGCTCCTCTACGGCCGCCTCGACATCTTCATTGATGACGTGATCGCGATCTTCCGCGAATGCGCAAAGTAACGCTGTGTCGCAGAGGGTGTTGATCATTCGAGGAACGCCGCCCGAATAGCGAAAAATGATGTCGAGCGAATCCTCCTGGAACAGGTCATCGCCCTCGTGACCGGCAACCTTCAGGCGATGGGTGACGTAATCGCCGAGCTCGCGACGATCGAGCGGTCCAAGATGAAACCGCAGTCGCACTCGTTGCAGCAGCTGCTTAAGCTTGGGAGAGTCGAGCGTGTCTTTTAGCTCTGGCTGTCCGGCGAGAATGATACGCAGGACTTTTTCCTTGTGGGTCTCGATGCCGGAAAGCAGACGAACTTCCTCAAGAACCTTCTCGTTGAGATTCTGTGCCTCA
>CAZFVT010000028.1:0-7543 GCA_964522355.1 uncultured Woeseiaceae bacterium
CGGTCGACGAAGTGCTGCGCGATCATGGGGTGTCGTCAGGCGCTTCCGTTGCTTCGGTCCCCAGCCGGGCCGCCTTGCGAGCTTCATTCTCTTCTACGGTTACCGGGATGACGGTCTGCCCGTGACGGACCCGGTGCATGCCTTCCACGATGACTCGTTCGCCTTCGGACAGGCCGGAGCGGGCCACGATTTCGCCTCCGTTCTGTGGCCCGAGGACGAGGAAACGCTGCTCCACGGTATCGTCCGGTAACACGACCATGACGTAGCTGCCGCCCTGTTCCACGCGAATCGATTTTTCATCGACGATCACGGCGCCCGGCACGGCATCAAGTTCCAGCCTCGCGCGTGTGAACTGTCCGGGCAAGAGCTCGCGGTTCGGATTGGGAACCACGGCACGGACCGCGAAGGTGCCGGTGTCCGTATTGACCTCCGGCTCGGTGAAGCTGATGTCGCCCTGGTAGCGGTAGACGGAATCGTCCGGAAGGGTAATCGTGACCCAGCCTTCGACGGCCTTGCCTTCCTCGTCGATTTGCCGGCGCTCCTCGTAGCTCTTTCGATTGCGCTGGGCGTTCAGATAGTCGAGTTCGGTCATGCGGAACTCGATGTACATCGGATCGACCTGCTTAACGGTGGTCAAAAGCGACTGGCCGCTATTGCCGACCAGCGCGCCCACATCGACGCGGCGCGCACCCGCCAGCCCCGAGATAGGCGCCGTGACGCGGGTGAATTCGAGATCCAGTTGCGCTTCAGCAAGCTCTGCTTCGATCGCAGACACGCCGGCCGCGGCCTGTTCCCGCGCGGACGTCGCCGTGTCCAGGTCGAGCTGGCTCGCTGCGTTTTCCTCGTAAAGCGGCTGCAGTCGTTCGACGTCGCGCTCCACCTTTCTAAGCTGCGCTATAGCGCTGTCGAGATTGGCCTGAAGGCGGTCGATTCGAGCGACATAGGGACGGTCGTCAATGCGATAGAGCGGTTCTCCCGCTTCGACGTAGGTGCCCTCCGTGTATTCGATAGATTCGATAAAGCCGTCGACGCGGGCGCGGACCTCGACGTCCTGGGACGGATGGGTCACCGCCACGTAGTTGCCGTAAATCGGGAAGAAGCGCGACTCTGCGGGCGCAACAACAACCTCCGGAGGTTCCGGAGTTTCGGGCTCCTCGGCGCAGGCTAATACCAGCAGCGGGATCAGGAGCAGGAGTGGGCGTTTATAGTCGTTATTCATTGCGGCACTGCCTGTGGGCTCAGGGTACCGCGTCGCTCAGGCCATAGCCACCGGTCTGGCGGCGGAGCGGCGGCCAAGACGGCTATTCGAGAAACAGGCGATAGGCCGGGTTGTTGCTCTCTTCCCAGTGCGGATAGCCGAGCGCCTGCAGGTGCGCCTCGAGCTCGACATCGTCATCGCCACTCACCTGAACGCCGGCGAGGATGCGGCCGTAGTCGGAGCCATGGTTTCTGTAATGGAAGAGGCTGATATTCCAGCCGGTGCCGATCGCATCGAGAAAGTCCAACAGAGCGCCAGGCCGTTCGGGAAATTCAAAACGGAATAGCCGCTCCTGGCCGAGACCACCGGCACGGCCGCCGACCATGTGGCGGATGTGGAGTTTGGCCATCTCGTTGTCGCTTAAATCTTCCGCCGGGAAGCCTGCGCTCCTGACCGCATCCAGGATTTCCTCGCGCTCGGCGAGTCCGCGGCGCAGTTCGACCCCGGCGAACACCCGCGCTGAGGAGTTGTCGTTATAGCGATAGTTGAACTCCGTGACGCTGCGCCGGCCGATCGCTTCGCAAAAGCGTCGGAAGCTGCCCGGTTCTTCCGGGATCTCGGCGGCCAACAGCATCTCGCGCTCCTCGCCAACGGCCGCGCGTTCGGCAATGTGCCGCAGGCGATCAAAGTTCATGTTGGCGCCGCAGTTGAGCGCCACGATAGTCTGACCGTGGACATCGTTTTCTTCTGTCCAGCGCTTGATGCCGGCCACGGCCAGCGCCCCGGCCGGTTCGACGATGGAGCGCGTGTCTTCGAAGATGTCCTGCACCGCCGCGCAGATATGGTCCGTGTCCACGGTGATGATCTCATCGACACAATCGCGGACCAGCCTGAAGGTCTCGTCGCCGACGCGGCGCACGGCAACGCCGTCGGCAAAGATGCCGACCCGATCAATCGTCACGGGTTGGCCGGCTTCAACGGCTCTCGTCATTGCCGCCGAGTCTTCCGGCTCGACGCCAATCACTCGCGTGCCCGGTGACTCCGACTTGAACCATGCGGCAATCCCGGCAATCAGCCCGCCACCCCCTATGGGTATGAAAATGGCGTCGATGTCGCCCTCATGCTGCTCAAGAATCTCCTGGCCAATCGTGCCCTGTCCGGCAATGACGTCGGGATCGTCGAAGGGATGAACAAATGTCATGCCCTTCGCGGCCGAGAGCTCTCGCGCGTGCGCATAGGCCGCGTCATAGGTATCACCCTCGATTACGACGTCACCGCCGAGCTCTTTGACGGCGTCAATCTTGATCGTCGGCGTCGTCACCGGCATGACAATCACGGCGGGTATGTCTTTGCGTCGGGCCGCCAGCGCCACGCCCTGGGCGTGATTGCCGGCCGAACTGCAGATCACGCCGGCAGCAAGTTCAGCATCGGAAAGTTTTTCGAGCTTGTTAAAGGCGCCGCGAATCTTGAAAGAGAAGGTGGGCTGCAGGTCTTCGCGCTTGAGCAAGACCCGGTTGTCGAGCCTCGCGGACAGCCGAACCGCATCCTCCAGGGGCGTCCGCACGGCGGCGTCGTAGACACTGGCCGCGCGGATGCGATCCGGATAGTCGCCGGCCGGTGAAGGCGTAGTACTGTTGGCGGGCTCTGACATGCGCGAAGGGTAGCGCATTGGCCCGGACAGCGGTAGAAAGGGGCAGTACCGGTTGTTGGGTCACCCTGTGTGTCCTACGACTACTGTCACCTCCAATGGCCCGTACTTGCGTCCACAAAAAGGGAGTTTGATGCGATGATCCCGAGACGGCTTATACCGACGTTCCTGGCATTGAGCGTACTGGTGGCTTGTGGTGAGTCCACACCAACCACGCAGAGCAGCGCGACACCGACACCCAATGAAAGAGAGAAAGCGGAGTACGACTACGCCTATTCGATAGGCGTCCAGGCTGCGGTCTACGGTTGGGCACCCGTGATGATGGACGTTGCGCGTGTGCTGCAAACAAGCGTTGATGCACCAACCGACAACGGCCAGGCGCCGATCAATGAGCTGGGGCCGATCACCCGCCTATGGGACCATCGGGACCGGTCGTACGCGACGCCCAACAATGACACTTTGTATTTGCAGGGTTGGGCTGACCTCGAAGCGCAGCCGATGGTTCTGTATGTCCCGGAGATCAGCGATCGGTACTGGATTCAACAGATTCTCGATATGTACACGGAGTCCGTTGTCGACCTGACGACGGCGACGGTCGGCAATGACGGCGGCTACTTCGTCCTGGCAAAGGAAGGCTTCGACGGTGAAGTGCCGGATGACCTACCCGTCTACTACTCTGCAACCCGCTATATCTGGTTGGCAGGGCGCCTGGGTGTGACGAGCTCTGCCGATCAGTCGGCGGCGCGTGAAGTGCAGAGACAGTTTCGGCTAATGCCCCTGGATCAGTATCCCGACGGCGGGGTTCAGCCAGAACCCCTTAGCGCGTCGGGTGCGCCAGAGGTCGTGTTTCCGGAAGGCCTCGATTGGTTCTCGCGTCTCGACGAGGTTATCCGGGCGAACCCATTGCCTGGTGATGCAAACCTGACGGCGCAGTTCGAGTTCATCGGAGTTGGCACAGACAGCATCGAATCGCTAAGCGACGTTCGGAAGTCTGCGCTCGTCGAGGCATTCAGGGATGCTTTCAACATCGTTTTCGACGCTGCAAAGTTCAGCGATACGCCGGTCAACGGCTGGAACTGGGAATTCAATGCCGGCGCTTATGGCGCGGATTACTTACAGCGCGCCGCGATTAACATGAACTCGGTGGGCCTCAACTCACCTGAGCGGGCCATGTATCCAAAGCGATACGTTGATGATCAGGGAGAGCTCCTGAATGGCCGAAACCACTACGAAATCACCATGCCCGAAGATATGCGGGTTCGCGAAGATGACGGTGGTTTCTGGTCGATCACGATGTACGACGATGTCGATCGCTTTATGGTCGAGAACCCGATCAATCGGTACAAGATCGGTTCCACAACCGAGGATCTGGTACTCAACGACGATGGCACGCTGACCATACACATATCTCACGCGGAGCCCGACGATCCAGGAGCCCGGGCGAACTGGCTGCCGGCACCGGATGGTCAGTTCATGCTTCAGGTTCGCCTGTACGAGCCGGAGGACTCGGTCGTGAAGGGAGAGTTTGAGCTGCCTCAGCTTTACAGGCTGGAAACGCCGTAAACGGCGTTTCTATTCTGGTCGGTAACCATAGTTTCTTAGCCTAGTCGATTGTTGTGAGTCACCCCGCCGGTAGGCCAGACGTGCCAAATGACGTCGGCTGGCGTGACAGCCGGGCGGCTGTTCGCGCGGTTCTTTCAGAAGAGCGGGTTCGGCTCCTTTTTCGCCTTGTTGGGTTTTGCCTGATCGCAGTCGTTGCCCTGGCAACCTGGCGGTTTCTGGCTGGACCACTTCCCGTCGAAGAGCGAATGGTTCTGTTGCTGCTGATGCTGGCGGTTGGGTTCTGGACATCGGAGGTGATTCCGGCTTACGCGGTCGGCTTGTTCATCATCGGGTTCCTGGTCTTCGCTCTGGGCACGGACATCATTCTCGACGAACCAAGGGAGGTCTCGCAGTACGTTGATACCTGGTCCAGTCAGGTCGTCTGGATCATGCTCGGCGGATTCGTGCTGGCCGATGGCATGTCCCGAACGGGGCTTGATCGAGAGCTCCTGATGCGCGCCGTTCGTCCCGCTGGTACGAGGCCCGATCGTGTATTGCTTGCGGTGATGCTCTCGGCAGCATTTGCCTCCATGTTCATTTCCAATACGTCAACAACGGTCCTCCTTGTTGGTGCTGTTTTGCCGTTGGTGCGGGAGCTCGGGCCTAACGACCCCTTCGGTCGCAACTTGCTGGTGGCAATACCGCTGGCAGCATCGGTGGGAGGTATGGGTACGATCATCGGCAGCTCACCCAATGCAATCGCCGTGGGCATGGCTGCGGAGTTTGGGGCTACGATCGACTTTGTCCGTTGGATGGTTATTGGCGTACCCCCGGCTCTGTTGCTCGTGATAGCAGCCTGGTATTTCCTGTGCCGGCGCTATCCGTCAGAAAGCGATCGGGTAGCGCTCGATTTCGGCACGGATGATGACGTTGACCTGCCCGCAAAACGCGATCGCATCATCGTGTCCTCGACGGCGATCTTGACGGTGGCGCTGTGGATGACGACACCGCTGCATGGCATTCACGCTGCCGCGATATCCCTTATACCGATCGTCGTCCTCTCGATGACCCAGGTGCTGAATGCCAGCCGCGTGCGCTCGTTGCCCTGGGATACGCTGATGCTGATCGCTGGCGGACTGTCACTTGGTGAAGCGGTAGTCGACACCGGGCTTGCCGCACGACTCGCCTCGGGCTTGACCGTACTAGGTACGTTGGACTCAGCGTTACTCGGCTTGTTTGTGCTGGCGGTGGTAACCGTCGTGCTATCGAACTTTATGAGCAATACGGCAACGGTCGCATTGATCCTGCCGATTGCCGTCGCGATATTGCCGGGCTATGAGCTGGAGGTCTGTCTCGTGCTCGGCCTGAGTGCGTCCTGCGCCTTACTGCTGCCGGTATCCACACCGCCCAATGCCATCGCGCATGCTTCGGGGATGGTGCAAACGCGGGATTTCCGTCCGGGAGGCTTATTGGTCGGGGTCTTGGGGCCCGTCGTCGTCATTGCCTGGGTTACATTGATCGGCCGAGTCGTTACCTAGAGGGCCCGGCGCGCGGCGAGCTGCAGAAGGTGACGAATCGCCGCTGCGGTGCCAGCTCGCTCGCAGGCTTGGACTAATTCAACTCGGATTCAGCGCGCTCGAACCAGCCGATTACCCTCTGCCAATGCGCATCGCCATAGACGCGGCGGAAACGGACCGTCTTTTCGGCTTTCTCGTTTCTCCACTCGCTCAGGCGTGTGGCAATGAACTCAGGCGTCAACGCAATACCGCACTCGACCGTGATGCAGTGATGCCAGTGTTCGTAGGTTTCCGGAATCGTGTCGTAGTTCATCGATAAAGGAGCCGCGCCAAGTCGAGTGATAATATAACATTTAATGCGCCCTCGGCGATTCGACGTATCCTATGGAAATCCCGTTTAATTGCCCGCCGGACCAGAGACCACGTTGCCATCGACGTCCATCAGCACGATTTCGCCAAGCTCCAGTTCACGAATCTTGCTTTCGATCTGGCTTCGATCGCCGACGACGACCCAGGTCATGTTGTCCGGTTTGATGACCTGCGGCGCGACCGAGGCGACGTCGTCGAGACTTACATTTCTAACCGTATCGACGTAGCCGTCCCAATAGTCGTCCGGCAGCCCGTAGGTCACGATCTGGCCGATGTCCTGGAGAACCGCGGAGCCGCTTTCCCAGCGTCCCGGCAGGCTTAGCGTGTTGTTGTCCTTGACCTTGGCCAGTTCCTCATCGGTTGCCGGCATGTCGCCCAGGTAGTTGACCAGTTCGCGGCGAATCTCCGTCATGGACTCCGCGGTCTTGTCGGTCTGCACCGGCGCATAGGCAATGAACGGCCGCTGCGCTCGGGTGGACAGCATCAGGGTGAAGGCGCCGTAGGCCCAGCCCTTGTCCTCGCGCAGGTTCATGTTGACGCGAGAAGTAAACGAGCCGCCGATAATCTCATTCATGGTGTCGGTGGCGACCTGGTCGATGTCGCCATAGGCCGGCGCCAGGTTGGCCGCAAAAATGATGGACTGCTGACTTTCCGGCCGGTCAACGAGGTAGATCGTTTGCCGGTCCTTGTCGGCGACGGTCGGCAGCGACTTGGTCGGCACGTCCGCCGGCTCCCAGCGCCGGAACAGGCGCTCGAGCTTCGACTTGATTGCCTCCATGGTCGTATCGCCAACGATGATCATCGTGCCGTTATTCGGACGAATCCAGGTGGCGTGGTAATCGAGCAGGGTATCCCGCGAGATCGACGCCAGGGACGCTTCCGTGCCGGTTCCGGTCAGCGGCGTACTGTAGGTGTGATCTTCGCCGTAGAGCAGCTTTGGCAGAACGCGTATCGCGAGGCTGACGGGCTGCGTCTTTTCGCGCTGAATCTGCGCATAACGCTGTCGCTTCAGCCGCTCCAGCTCGTTCTCGGGAAACGTGGGGTTCAGCAGGACATCAGCAAACAGATCGAGAGAGTCGTCCAGGTTTTCAGACAGCGCATTCAGCGACACGACAGACGCGTCGATACCCGAGCCGGCACCGATGCTGGCGCCGAGCAGGGCCGCCTCGTCGCTGATCTCGATCGCATCCCGGTTCCGCGTGCCTTCATCGAGCATTGCCATCGTCATCGACGACCATTTATCCGCCTCTTGATCGATTGCAGCCTGAC
>CAZFVT010000028.1:7553-12877 GCA_964522355.1 uncultured Woeseiaceae bacterium
CATCGTCATCGACGACACGCCCGGTACGGCAAACTGGTCGGCTGCGTAGCCGGCGTCGAAGCGAATCGACATGCGCACGACCGGTACGTCGCGGCGCTCCGCTACGATCACTTCGAGCCCATTGGAGAGAAAGTCGCGCTCGAAGTTGTCGAAGCTCACTTCTGGAAAGCTGGTCGTCTCGGGCAGCTCGCTGCGGTCCGCGCCCTCGGCCTTCGCCGACAGGTCCGGATACGGATGCACTTCGAGCACGTACGCGCCGGCCGAGAGCCAGCGGTTGGCTGCCGCGCGAACGCTTTCTGGCGTCGCCGCCTCGAGACGGTCGAGCGAGACCTGGTAGAAGCCCGGGTCACCCGTGTAGACGGCGTTTCGTGCCAGCACGTCGGATTTGCCGCCAAAGCCGCCCACTTTCTCGACGCCGCGAATGACGCTTGAGGAGATGCGCGTCCTGGCGCGCTCCAGCTCTTCTTTGGTCGGGCCTTCCTCGAGGAAGCGTTCGAGCTCTTCGCGCACCGCGGCCTCAACCTCGGCGAGATCGCCGCCTGGCTGGGCCGTCGCAATCAGCTTGTAGAAACCGGCTATCTCTCCGGCAAAAAGGCTTCCGCCTACCCCGGTCGCGGTCTGGTCGGTGTAAACCAGTCGGTTGTATAGACGCGAGCTCTTGCCAGCCGTCAGGATGGCATCGGCGAGCTGCAGAAGATCGGCATCGCCGGACTCGAATTCGGGCCCACCCCAGGTTAGGTAGACGCGTGACTGTGGCACGCGGTCCTGGGTTACTTCACGACGATCCTGGTCGAGCTGTACGACCCAGCGATCCGGCTTCGTCAGCGGTGGACCCGGAGGAATGTCACCGAAGTAGTGCTCGACCTTCTCGAGTGCTTCCTCGGCCGTGACGTCACCGGCCAGCACGATGACCGCATTGTCGGGACCATAGTAGGTCTGGAACCACTCCTTAACATCATCGAGGGTCGCGGCATTCAGATCCTCCATCGAGCCGATGGAATCCCAGGAGTAGGGATGCTGCTCGGGAAACAGGCCCGCAAGCACCAGCGCGTCGGTTTTGCCGTAAGGCTGGTTCTCACCCTGGCGTTTCTCGTTTTGCACGACGCCGCGCTGCTCATCGAGTTTCTCCTGGGTGACGGCGCCCAGCAGGTGTCCCATCCGGTCGGACTCCATCCACAGCGCCATATCCAGGGCCGTCTTCGGCACATTCTGGAAGTAGTTGGTGCGGTCGAACCACGTGGTGCCGTTCATCTCCGTGGCACCGACGCGTTCGAACGGCTTGAAGTACTCGTCGTCGTAGTTCTCTGTGCCGTTGAACATCAGGTGCTCAAAGAGATGGGCGAAGCCGGTGATGCCGGGCCGTTCGTTCTTTGAGCCAACGTGATACCAGACGTTGACCGCCACGATAGGTGCCTTGTTGTCTTCGTGCACAATGAGCCGAAGCCCGTTGTCGAGCGTGAATTCCGTGAAGTTGATATCGACGTCGGCCGACATCGCGGAAACCGACATGAACATGGCCGCTAACGCGACAGCTCTGGATGAAATAGTCCTGCACATATAAATGGGTGTCCTGGTTTCAAACGGCGCGAGTCCCTGCGCCCTAATCTGCCTGTAACAGACTGCAATGGTCTGCGCGGGTTCAACTCGCTTGAACAATTCTGTGGTCTGCGTGGCTTTCCCGGTTGGACGCTTTCATAATGCCGGTATGACGGTCTCCGACACGCGCCGAACGCTTTACCCCGCCATTGAGCCGCATTCAAGCGGGATGCTCGACGTGGGCTCGGGCCACAGACTCTACTACGAAGAATCGGGAAATCCGACCGGCAAACCCGCCGTATTCCTGCACGGTGGGCCCGGGGGCGGCACATCGCCCGTCATGCGCCGCTTCTTCAACCCGGACCGCTATCGCATTGTACTGTTTGATCAGCGCGGCTGCGGCCGAAGTACGCCGCATGCATCCCTTGAGGCGAACACGACCTGGGACCTGGTGGACGATATCGAGCGGCTGAGGGCTGAGCTGGGTATTGAGCGCTGGCAGGTTTTCGGGGGTTCCTGGGGCAGCACGCTCGCACTGGCCTATGCCCAGAGCCATCCCGAGCGGGTCACCGAGCTCGTACTTCGCGGCATCTTTACCGTGCGCCAGCGCGAGTTCGACTGGCTGTATCGCTTCGGCACCAACCAGCTGTTTCCGGAGGCCTGGGCTACCTTCGCGTCGCCCATACCCGAGGATGAACGCGGCGACATGCTGGCGGCGTACCACAAGCGGCTGAACAGCGATGATGAATCCGAGCGCCTGGCGGCGGCAAAAGCCTGGTCGATCTTCGAAGGTTCAACGAGTCAGCTGATTCCCAGCCTCGATACGATCGCCATGTTTTCGGCCGACCACATGGCCGTTGCGCTGGCGCAAATCGAGGTTCATTACTTCAGGAACTCATGTTTTCTCGAGGACGGCCAGCTGCTGGGAAACATCGAACGCATGCGGCACATACCGGGTGTGATTGTGCACGGCCGCTACGATAGTCTTTGTCCTGCAGTTAATGCCTACGATCTGGCGCAGGCCTGGCCGGAGGCCGAACTCATAATTACCCCGGACGCCGGACATTCTGCGATGGAACCCGGGAACGTCCACGAACTGGTTCGCGCGACGGACCGCTTTGCCTCAACCTGATTCGGGAAAGACAGCCACCGTGAGCAAGCTACTTATAACCAACGGCCGACTAGTTAACGAAGGCAGCATCACCGAGACCGATGTGCTGGTCGACGGCGAACGCATCGAGAAAATCGCAGCGGAGATTCCTGCGCCCGAGGGTGCGACGGTCATTGACGCCGGGGGACGCTACCTGATGCCCGGCATGATCGACGACCAGGTGCATTTTCGGGAGCCGGGGCTTACCAACAAGGGCGATCTGAAGACCGAATCGGCGGCGGCCGCTGCAGGCGGCATTACCAGTTTCATGGACATGCCCAACGTCAACCCGCAGACGACGACGCGCGAGGCGCTGGCGGCCAAATACGAACTGGCCCAGGGGCGCTGCACCAGCAATTACGGCTTCTACCTCGGCGGTACCAATCGCAACATCGAGGAGATCAAGGCGCTGCAGGTCAACGAGGGTTGTGCGATCAAGGTGTTCATGGGCGCGTCGACGGGCGACATGCTGGTGGACGACCCCGAGGCCCTGGAGCTCATCTTCGAGCATGCACCCGTGCTGGTGGTCACGCACTGCGAGCACTCGCCAACGATCCGCGACAATGAAGCCGCCGCAAAATCAAAGTACGGCGAAGACGTGCCGATGAGTGAGCACCCGGCGATTCGCTCCGCCCAGGCCTGCTTCATGTCTTCGAGCACGGCGATCGATCTCGCGCGCCGCCACGATGCGCTGCTGCAGGTGCTACACCTGACCACCGCGATGGAGATGCCGCTGTTCTCCAAGGCGCATCGTTCGGAGAAACGCATCACGGCCGAAGTCTGCGTACATCACCTGTGGTTTGATGAGTCTCGCTATGAGTCGCTGGGCTCGCGCATCAAGTGCAACCCGGCCATCAAGTCGGCCGAGGATCGGCAGGCACTGATCAAAGCGCTCAATGAAGGCAGGCTCGACGTTATCGCCACCGACCACGCGCCGCACACCGCGTCCGAGAAGGGGCGCAGCTACTTCAAGTCGCCGGCCGGGCTGCCGCTGGTCCAGCATGCGGTGCAGGTGATGTTCGATCTGGTGGCCCGCGCTGAGGTTCCGCTCGAGCTTGCCGTCGAGAAGATCACGCACGCCGCGGCCGACATCTACGGCGTCATCGATCGGGGTTATGTAAGAGAGGGCTATTTTGCCGACCTCGTGATCGTCGATCCGGATCGGCCCTATACCGTCACCAGCAGCAACCTGTTGGCCAAGTGCCACTGGTCGCCTTTCGAAGGTCACACGTTCAGCTCGTCGATCGACACGACGATCGTCAACGGCACCGTGGTTTTCCAGGACGGTGAGCTGACCGGGGAGATCGCCGGGCAGCGACTCGAGTTCAATCGGGCGCGCTGATCGGGGCGGGTACTGAATCGCTGGGCGATAACCTTAAGTTGCGGCGAATCGAAAGTAGTTTACATTCCGCGGCATGGGGTTATGCTACGGCTGAAATGGTGCAGCGTGGCAGTGGGTAGGAAGCGATTGACCGAAGCTTCGGTTCGCGGAATGCATGAAGCCTACAGATACAAGTAAACCGGACTACTTTCACAAAGTCGTCGACTGCCAGTGGGCTTGTCCTGCACACACCGACGTTCCCGCCTATATCCGCCTGATTGCGCAGGGGCAGTTTTCCGATGCCTACATGCTCAATCGGCAATCCAACGTTTTCCCCGGCATTCTTGGCCGCGTCTGTGACCGGCCCTGCGAACCCGCCTGCCGTCGCGGCCGGGTCGATGAAAAGCCGGTTGCTATTTGCCGCCTGAAGCGGGTCGCTGCCGATCATCGTGATGACATCACGGATCGGTTGCCCAAGGCGCCGTCGACGACCAACGGCAAGAAGGTCGCGCTGATCGGGGCGGGCTGCGCATCGCTGACCGTGGCCAACGATCTGGCCCCGCTGGGCTACGAGGTAACGGTCTTCGAAGCGCATGGCACCACTGGCGGCCTGATGCGCACCAACATTCCGCAGTTCCGCCTGCCGCCAAAAGTGCTCGACGAGGAGATTGACTACATCCTCGACATGGGCGTGGACCTCAAGCTGAATCATCGTATCGAGAGCATGAAAGAGCTGCTCGATGATGGCGGCTTCGACGCGGTGTTTGTCGGTACGGGCGCGCCACGTGGCAAGGAATTGAACCTGCCGGGCCGCTACGACACCGACAACATACATATCGGCATTGACTGGCTTGAGTCGGTTGCCTTCGACCACACCGACAAGATCGGCGAGAAGGTGCTGATTATTGGTGTCGGCAACACCGCCATGGACTGCTGCCGAACGTCACTTCGCCTCGGTGCGAAGGACGTGAAGGTCATGGCACGCAAACCTCGCGGCTACTTCAAGGCTTCGGACTGGGAGCTTGAAGACGCCGAAGAAGAGCACGTCGAGATCATAGTCAACCATTCGCCCAAGGAGTTCGTCATTGAAGATGGCAAGCTCACCGGCATGGTCTTCGAACTGATGGAGTACAAGGTTGACGAGAACGGCCGGATCGATCGCGGCACGGTGACCGGCGAGAAGATCATTCCCTGCGATGACGTCATTCTGGCCATTACGCTTGGCAACCCGCCTGAGAAGCACTCTGGGAATGCAATGAATGAAGGCCGTCGTCCTCTGGGTATTTAAGACGAGCAGCAATAACGTATACTCGTAGT
>CAZFVT010000028.1:12887-16387 GCA_964522355.1 uncultured Woeseiaceae bacterium
GGGACTGCCCGGTGGTCGACGAGAAGACCATGATGTGCAGCCGCGACGGTGTCTTCTTCGGTGGCGACTCCGCTTTCGGGCCGAAGAACATCATCTGGGCCGTCGCGCATGGCCACGAAGCGGCTATCTCCATCCACAAGTACCTCGAGGGCCAGGAGCTCACCGATCGGCTGCCGGTGGGTATGAACCTGTCGAGCCAGAAGATGGGCATCCACGAGTGGAGCTACTCCAACTATTTTGACCCGGCCGAGCGGCGCATCATGCCGCACGTCGAGCTGAAGGAGCGCTTCAAGAAGCTCGATATCGAGGTCGAACTCGGCTTTACCGCCGAGCAGGCGATCCAGGAAGTGGAACGCTGCCTGAACTGCGATATCCAGACCGTCTTTGAAGCGCCGCTGTGTATCGAATGCGATGCCTGCATCGATGTCTGTCCGGTCGATTGCCTGACGATCACGGCCAACGGTGACGAAGATGATCTAAGGACGCGTCTGACGGCGCCCGCCGATAACCCGGATCAGGACATTTACGTGTCCGCCGCCCTGCCGCAAACCGGCCGGGTCATGGTCAAGGATGAAGATATCTGCGTGCACTGCGGGCTCTGCGCCGAGCGCTGCCCCACCGGTGCCTGGGATATGCAGAAATCCGAGATCCTGTTGCCTTACGCCAGAGACGAAGCTGACGAGGGGGCATCCCGAAAGGCGGGATAGCCCTGAAGTCTCCGATGTCTCCGACAGCAACACAGGCAGGCGGCTCTCATACCCTCTTTTTGTTGTCTCGCATTCAGGATTAGCGCGTGTCCAAGGTCAACGACGTCGTCATCAAGATCGGCACGGTAAACGGTACCGGTTCGGCCAGTGCCAACGGCCTGCTCATGAAGTCCATCTTCCGCATGGGCGTACCGGTCGTCGGTAAAAACTATTTCCCGTCCAACATCCAGGGCCTGCCCACATGGTATGAGGTCAGGGTTACCGGGGAGGGCTACCGGGCGCGCTCGGACCGGGTCGACATCATGGTCGCCATGAATGCCCAGACCTATGCCAAGGACATGGCGGAGGTCGCCTCCGGGGGCTGGCTGATCTACGACTCCACGTGGCCACGCAGCCGGCTGTTGAATCGTGAAGACATCAACGTGCTCGGCGTGCCGCTCTCGAGGATGTGTAACGAGCATTTCGACGGTGCCCGAACCCGCATCCTGATGAAGAACATTGCTTACGTTGGCGTGCTGGCGGCGCTGCTCGATCTCGACCTCGACGTCATCAAGGGCCTGCTGGACGAGACCTTTGCCAGCAAGGCGCACCTGGCCAAGGCAAACCTCGAGGCCATCATGCTTGGCTTCGATTACGCGCAGGAGCACTTCCAGTGCCCGCTGCCAACGACGGTATCGCCACTCGAAAAGACCAGCGACCACGTGATCATCGACGGCAATACCGCTGCCGGCCTCGGCTGCGTCTACGCAGGCGCGACGGTGGGCGCGTGGTATCCCATTACGCCATCGACGTCGCTGATGGATGCCTATAAGGCGTTCTGCAAGCAGTTCCGTATGGATGAGGAATCCGGGGGCAAGAAGTTCTGCATCGTGCAGGCTGAAGACGAACTGGCGGCCATTGGTGTGGTGCTCGGAGCGACCTGGAACGGCGCACGTGCGTTCACGCCGACCAGCGGCCCGGGGATCTCGCTCATGAGCGAGTTCATCGGCTTTGCCTACTACGCGGAACTGCCGGCGGTCATTTTCGATATCCAGCGCACCGGTCCGTCGACCGGCATGCCCACGCGCACCCAGCAGTGTGATTTCCTGAGTTGCGCCTTTGCTTCCCACGGCGATACCCGCCACGTGTTGTTGTTCCCGGCAAACCCGGAAGAGTGTTTCTACATGTCGATCGAGGCCTTCGACCTGGCAGACGAACTGCAGACGCCGGTGATGGTGCTCTCCGATCTTGATATCGGCATGAATGACTGGATGACGCCGGAGCTCAAGTGGGACGAGAGCTACAAGCCGCGACGCGGCAAGCTGCTGAACGCAGAACAGCTCGAAGCCATCGAGAAATTCCATCGCTATCTCGATACCGACGGCGATGGCATACCGTATCGCACGTTGCCGGGCGAGCACCCGAAGGGTTCCTACTTCACCCGCGGTTCTGGCCACAACAAGTACGGTGGCTACACGGAGGACGCGGCGGAGTACCAGGACGTCGTCGATCGGCTTATGGTCAAATGGGAAACCGCGCGCGGCATGGTGCCAGAACCGGAGATCGAGTACTCCGAGTTCAACAAGACCGGCATCATCGCCGTCGGCAGCAGCGACGGCGCGATCAAAGAGGCCCTGGTCGAGCTCAAGACTCGCAACGTGGGTATCAACTACTGCCGCGCCAAGGCATTCCCCTTCTCGGAATCGATTCACGAGTTTGTTGAGAAGCACGACACCATCTACGTAATCGAACAGAACCGCGACGCGCAGCTGCGCTCGCTCCTGATTCTGGACACCGAGCAGCCGCCATCAAAATTTGTGCCGATGCTGCACTACAACGGGCTGCCGATTAACGCGTCCTTCGTCGTTGAAAGCGTGCTTCAGGAAATCGCGAAAGGCCGGGCGGCCTGATCCGGAGACCACACCGCCATGAGTTACATCGCCAAACCGAACGTTAGTCATCCCAAGCTGCAGCGCAATGCGCTGGGCATGACGACCCGCGAGTACGAAGGCGTCGTGTCGACGCTCTGCGCCGGCTGTGGCCACGATTCGATCACGGCGGCCATTATCCAGGCGGTGTTCGAGCTCAACATTGAGCCGCATATGCTGGGCAAGATGAGTGGCATCGGCTGTTCGTCAAAGACGCCGGCCTATTTCGTCAGCCAGTCGCATGGCTTTAACTCGGTACACGGACGGATGCCTTCGGTCACGACCGGCGCGAACGCCGCCAACCCGGACCTGACCTACATCGGGGTGTCGGGCGATGGCGATTCGCTGTCCATCGGCATGGGCCAGTTCGCGCACGTCATCCGCCGCAACCTGAACATGCTCTACGTCATCGAGAACAACGGCGTTTATGGCCTGACGAAAGGTCAGTATTCGGCCTCTGCCGACGTCGGCGCGACGGCCAAGAAAGGCGCGGCGCCCAACAAGCAGATGCCGATCGATCCTGTCAGCACGGCCATCGGCCTGGGCGCAACCTACATCGCCCGGGGCTTCTCCGGTGACAAGGAGCAGCTTGTGCCGCTGCTCAAGGGCGCAATCATGCACACCGGCTTTTCGCTGGTGGACATCATCAGCCCCTGCGTCACCTTCAACGACCATGAGGGATCGACCAAGAGCTATTCTCACACCCGCCGCTTCTATCACCAGGTGATCGACACGGATTTCGTGCCGCCGGCTGAAGAGATCAAAGCTGCCTACGATGAAGGCGTAGCTATGCCGATAGAACTGCACGACGGCAGCCGCATCGTCCTTCGCAAGGCGGATGACAAGTACGATCCCACCAGCCGGGCGTCGTGTAGGAAAGAGTGTA